>CANROY010000033.1 GCA_947632355.1 uncultured Bacilli bacterium | reverse complement strand
CGTTGCTTGTTTTTTCTCTTGCATATTTTTCTTTGCTATTTCTTCTCCACCTATATAGGTGGCATTTAGAAGTAACTCTTTATCAATCCCTGTTAATTCACTTATGACACTTGAAACCATTTTTCTACTATTCGGATTTGTCATAAAGGCTTTGAACATTGCGTCATTTTGCAAATTAATTTCTTTATCAACCAAAACACTCTGTTGTATATTCTCACCTCCTGTACTTACTTATTTTCACTAATTAAATCACTTACAGTCGTAATTTTTAAACCCTTAAAGCCTATTTCTTTTATAAATAATTTTAAATGTTCTAAACTAACATTTTTTTGAATAAATATAATACTTCCACTTTCTAAATTTTTTTTGGCTTCTACTAAATTATTGCTATTTAATACAAACGTTTCTTCTACTAAATATTTTTGGTCTTTTTGACATACTTTCTGATCCATTGTTTTCACATAACAAATATTTTTATTTTGATTGTTTTTATTTAATAAACTATCTACGTTTTTGTATTTTACTGTGTCATTATTAATTTGTTCAAAATAACTATTATTTTGGTAAGTACTTTCTAAGATTAAAAGACTAGCGGGAATTTTATTTTCTTTTAGATAATTTTTAATTTGCTCACTTCCATCTTCTAAAAGAAAAGCCACTGCTTTTTTTTCTTTATTTCCTTGCTTAATAATTTTATCTTTGTTATCTTCTAGCGAAATATCCGGTTTGATGTTATCAAAAACCAAATAGTATTCATTAAAAATTCCAAACGCTTTCATATTCACAAAGCTTTTATTTTTATTAATCATACGGCCCATAATACCCGGAACAATATAGTTATCATTTACACTAGCATTAACAGCTGATACTTTATATTGTTCTTCTACTTCATTAATACTTTGCATAATGGGACTTTTGTTTTGCATCAAATTTGCAATTTTTTCGGTATAGTAAAAACTAAAAAGCATAATCGCCAAAATACTTAAGGGTTTAACTAATTTTTTCAAAAAAATCACCTAGTTAAATATATGTTACTCCTTTCCTTCTTTTTCCGAATTTTTATTATTTGAAGATAAAAAAGTAACTTTTTCTGCAATAACTTCCATGATGTATTTTTTTGTTTTTGTTTCGTCTTCATAACTTCTTGTTTGTAATCTTCCTTTTATACCGATAACATCTCCAGTATGACAATATTCAAATGTATTTAGTGCAATATTATTCCATAGAACACAATGAATAAAATCAGTCTCATAAATACCTTCCATATTTTTAAAAGGACGATTAACAGCAATGGTTACAACACTTCTTTGTTTTTCACCTTCCCCAGTAATCTCTGGTTCAGCACATAATCGACCAACCAAAACAACCTGATTCATAGTTTTTCCCTCCTTTCTAGATGCACTTTAACAAAGAAAAAAAGACTTTGCAAATGACCAATTTTTCAAATTTTCGCAACTTTTGAGCAAATTCTACGTAGAAAAAGGCAAATTGTCACGACAATTTACCTTTTTTGAGCTAATTTCGTTAAAATTGGTATTTTTTTCACTTTTTATGTTTTTTTACATAATATTGACACATTTTACAATTTTTACCCCTTTATTTCATTTAAAGTAAAAAACTCTATTCTTTTAACAAACGATTTAATTCTACTGCATACTCCATTGGCAAATCTTTTTTAAAATCAGAAATAAATCCGGTGATAATGAGTTCTTTTGCTCTATCTTCACTAAGTCCATTACTCATTAAATAGAAAAGCTTTTCTTCATCCACTTTCGATACCGTGGCTTCATGAGAAATTTTAGAAGAAGCATTTTCTACAATATTGGTAGGATACGTATCACTTTTAGAAAGTTCATCCATTAAAATGGTATCACATTTTACTTCTGCAATGCTATTTGTAGCATCTTTTGCAATACGAGTGGTTCCACGATAATTACAAATACCACCACTTTCCGCAATCGATTTACTTAAAATATTACTCTTCGTATTTTTACCAAAATGAATCATTTTAGCCCCGGCATCCAATCTTTGCCCTTTTTTTGCATAGGCAACACTTATGGAATTTCCTGTTGCATAGTCTCCCTTTAAAATACAACAAGGATATTTCATTGTTACTTTACTTCCAATATTACCATCAATCCATTCCATTTTGCCATAATCTTCTACAATCGCTCTTTTGGTGACTAAATTATACACATCGGTACTCCAATTTTGAATCGTTGAATAACGCATGGTAGCATTTTTTTTGACATAGATTTCAACAACACCGGCGTGTAAAGAATTTTTTGAATAACTTCTGGCTGTACAACCTTCAATATATTCTAAATTGGCTCCTTCATCCACAATAATAATCGTTCGTTCAAATTGACCTAAACTTTCCGTATCAATACGAAAATAACTTTGTAAAGGTCGATCTAATGTTGTATTTTTGGGAATATAAATAAACGTTCCTCCACTCCATACTGCACCATTTAAAGCCGTGTATTTATTTTCATCGTATTTAACTAAATGATTAAAATACTCTTTAAAAAGTTCAGGATATTGTTGTAAAGCCTCATCCGTACTCAAAAAAATAATATCTTTATTCGTTTTTTGTTTGTGATAGACAACTTCACTTTCGTATTGATTGGATACACCATCTAAATACTTTTCTTCGGCGTCAATAACACCTAAAGTACAAAATGTATTTTTAACATTTTGATCCACTTTATCCCAATCATCTTTGAATTTCTCATGTTCATTTTTATAATATAAAATTTCATCAAAAGAAAAATCAATTAAAGGACCAAATGTAGGATTCTCTAACTCTAAAAACTTTTCGTAAGATTTTAAACGAAAAGCAAGCATCCAATCGGGTTCCTTCTTTGATTTTGATAATTCCATAATAAATTCTTTTGATAAATGTTTTTCCATAACACATCACAAAAAGATTATACAACAAAACATTCGTTTAAACAATTGAAATTCCTATCGTATAATGGTATAATATTTTTGTAATAATAAGGAGGGCAAACATGAGTGGCACAACAAATGAAAAAATAAATGCTGCTTATGTAGCATCTTGGAAAGACAAAAATCCTCAATTATCCCCAATTCAAACGGATGGGCATTATCTTACCTATCAAAATCAAAAAATTGATATTAGTGAAGTTTATATGCAAGACATATTATTAAATCCCTTTCTTTTTCAAAATATAAATCATATTAACGCCAATACATTATTTAATGTCATACGACTACACGTGAATACCATAAACATGAAAGAAAGAGATTTAAGAAATAAAGCAAGGAGGTTATTAAATTATGGAAAGTGAAAAAAGTGAATTAGTAACTGTAGAGGAATACTTTACTCTACTTAAAAAAACGGAGGAATTAAGTCCAAAAGAGATTATGCAAAAAAAAGAGTTTGAAGATTTTATAGAACGTTGTGAAAATAATGCAGAATTTATTTCTCCTGCAACAGAAAGTGTTTATGCGGAATACCAAAGAAAATTAGCAAATCTTTCTGTTGAAGAAACAAAAACACCACAAGAAATTGCTTTACTTACAGAATACCAAGAAAAAATGGAAGAAAGCAAGGAAGAAGAAAATGTGTATGTAAAAAAATTAGATAAAGCCGGTTATGCAAGTGCAATCGTTATACTGACTATGCTTTTGAATATCGGATTTATTGTAGCAATGGCCTTACTTAAATAAAGCATCCTAAATAAATAGAATGCTTTTTTTATTGATTTAAATTTCTTTCTAATTTGACATCTTCTGTTTCTTCTACTTGAGAATAGTCAAATCCAAATTCTCTTTCTCTTTTAATATTTTCTAAAATTTGTTTTAATTCTTTGTATTTTACTTTATCCATTGTATTGATATTGATATCTTTTGGTTGTTCTTGAATCATTTTTTTGGTAGACTTATCTATCCCTAATAAAAGATTTTCATTCTTAGTAAAATCACTTTCTTCTATTTGTTCTTTGTTAGTTAAATAAAGTTTATTTTTTTCAATATCTTTTAGTATTCTTTTATTACCAATTAAGCAAGATAAGTTAATAGTAAATTCTACAATTTTAAAAACTAGACAAGCATTTAGCAAGACATTTATCCATAATGTAGAAAATGTAGAGGTACAGATCAAAAATAGTAAAATTAAAGTTAAAAAGGCATCACCTATAGTATTATATTTAAATTTTTCAACACGTTCTTTTATTTTAGCAAAAGTATCTCCTACCCATGCACCACGTGCTTGATTTTCCATTATTGCAAGTATTAGTTGCTCATTTTCTTTTGTATAAGGAATAGTTTGTTTACCTCCTGATGCATAATGAATAATGATTTTATTACCCTCAATTGCATAGTTTAATATAAATTTTTTGCTATCTTCATAGTTTAATGTATAATCTTTCATTTTTTTCACTCCATTCATTTTTTTCTATTTTAATAGCAATAAAAGTAAATGTCAATTAAAAAGAAGCTACTTTGCTTCTACAATTAATTTAATAGCTGTTTTTTGTTCTCCATTTATTACAATATCACTAAATGCAGGAATGACTACTAAATTCTCTCCACTTGGAGCAACGAAACCTCTAGCAATCGCAATGGCTTTTATGGCTTGATTTAAACTTCCTGCTCCAATTGTTTGAATTTCCACACTTTTACTTTCGCGATAAATATTGGCAATCGCTCCTGCTACCTTACTAGGATTTGATTTTGATGATACTTTTAATATTTCCATATTTCCTCCTTCAAATACTTTACTAAACTATATGTATTTAAAAGAAAAAAAGACTAAGATTCTTCAATAAAATTTTTACTTTTATGGGGTTCTTCTCTTAATAAATCACGATATTCTTGTTGTCTTAAGGCTTCATAAAGCATAATAGCAACGGTGTTGGATAAATTTAGAGCACGTACTTTATCGGTCATTGGGATACGCATGCAGTGTTCTATATAAGGTTTTAAAATTTTTGGTGGAATTCCCGTACTTTCCTTACCAAAGAAAAAGTAAATATCTTCATCCTTATTACTATAATCAAAACTTGTGTGAGGTTTATGTCCATAACGCGTTAGAAAATAGTAGGTTCCTTTGTTTTTAGAAAAAAATTCCTCTATATTTTCATACACCGTATAATCACAATTTTCGATGTAGTTTACCCCACTACGTTTAATATATTTATCATCCAAAGAAAAACCTAATGGTTTTATTAAATGTAACTTTGTATTTGTAGCAACACAAGTACGCATGATATTACCAGTATTTCCCGGTATTTCCGGTTCAAATAAAACAACATTTAGCATAGAATCACTTCCCAAGAAGTATTATAACATAAAACAAAAAAAGGATAACCTCTTTTTGAGATTATCTATTTTCAGCAAAACTAAACTTAAATATTTTGTAATTCACTTGATAAAGTTGATAAAACTTTTTGATATGCTTCCATAAATCTAATATAATCATCAATATCAACTTGCCCTATTTTAAATTGTATATTCTTTGCTGGAATATTATAAATTTGATCACATTTTACAATACTATCCTTGTGTAAATTGTTAACGGAATTTTTATCAAGTGGTTCATTATATTTAAAATTTGATACATCTTTTGCTTTTTCTCTATGTGATGAAACTATCATTCCAAAATATTCTATAGGAACAAGTTGGTTATCATCATCAATAATTACAAATAAATGATTTTGTCCTTCTTTACCACCATCATATTCATATTTAGATACAAAAACTATATCCCCTATTTCGTATTTATTCATGTTATATACCCCTATCTATAAGCTTTTAACTGCCCCTTATGTTCTTCCTTTTCAACAGGAGTATCTTTGAATGCCAAAATGTGAGATTTTATCAAATTGTTCTTTTTTGCTTTTGCTAATAATTCTTTTGTTTTTTTTATCAAATCCTCATTTTTAGAAATTTTATTTTCTTTTTTCATTCTTAACCTCCCATAAATAGTATAACATAAATCTATTTTTTTTTATATATTTTATGTTATTGAGTATTATTTCATAGAATTTAGCAGAAATCAAGTTTTTTTAATAGGATTTCCTTTGTAAAATTTCTAATAAAATTATTAAAAAGAATACTTTCATCAATTATTTCAACAAAAAAAGGCTTAATAACCTTATCTTACTCTTTTATAAAATATTTTTGTCTTTCTTCATATGGAACATATTTTTTAATCAATCGAATTTCATTTTCATATTCCCTATTAACTCCAGCATTGATAAAACTAGGAGAAATCCAACGAAAATGTTGTACATCGGCATCAAAAATTAGTTTTGGGAGTTCTACAACATCATAATCCAAAAGTAGTAGATTAAAAAATTCTTCATAAATATTCTTTTTAGACGTAGTAATTGTTTTTTTCTTTTGCGTTTCAATTTTGTCAAATCCAATAAATTGTACTAATAAATCAAAACTAGCTGCCTGAAACATTTGATTCCAATAATTATTTTCCACATAAATATCCGGAAGAAAAAAATCATTATTCTCTATTTTTGAAGGAGTAAACTCTTTATATACATTTAACTTTATTAACAATTCTTTTAAAGTATCCTTCCAATCCCCCACTTGTTGTAAAAAGGTATTAAAAAATTCATAAATTTCTAATTTTGTTTCTAATAAATTATTAATAAGTTTCATTGCATTATCATTATATATACCAGTAGTTTTTCTAGAACATTTATTTTCTATAAAAAGATTAGCATTACAATTTAACCAATGTCTTACAGCATTTCCACTTAATTGTTCTAAGTTGGTGTATGGTTTTAATTCTTCTCTTTTCAAAGATAACAGGATTTGAAATTGTTCTTGAGGGGTTAGATTAAACGTGAAAAATTCTTCTTTTGTTCCATAAATATCCTTATGTTTTATAATATAGTCTTCAGAATAACCTTCGTTAATTTCTTTCGTTGTTGGTTCATAAAATGTTTCACTTAAATTATATTTTTTATTAATTTCCCTACGAATCTCTTGATTGTTTTTATACATATAGAGTGATTTAGAATCGTGAAAAAATAATTGATGATTATAAATGGAAAAACGTAGAGGGTAATCATCATTTAAACTGCTATATACCGTTTGAAAACGTTCATATGTATTACTATTCATAATATGTAATATTCGTTCTATATCATTTGCAAGAACGCATTCATAATGAGGGTAATTTTTTTCACCATAAAAAATATGACCTGCTAAATTAATATATTGTGGAGTAGCATTAAAAAGCAATGGTTCTAGACCAAGTTGTTTTAAATTTTCATCATTAGAATTTACTATATTACAACAATAAGGCTTATCTAAATTCAAGTTTGATAACATAAAGGATTCCCCCATTAAGATATATATCCATTATTTTAACCCTATTTAAAAATATGTCAATCATTTCTCCAGCAAAAAAAGGCTTAATAACCTTTCTTTTTATAATGTTCATATAATTCTTTAAAACGATTAAAGTGTACAATTTCTCTTTGTCTTAAGAATAGTAATGGTGCAAGTACATCTTTATCGGTGGCAAGTTCAATTAAATTTTCATAAACAGCTCTTGCTTTTTGTTCAGCAGCCATATCTTCCGATAAATCAGCAATAGGGTCTCCTGTTACAGAAAAATAAGTTACTGTAAATGGTTCTCCACTAGCATTCGATGGATAGACTCCCATACCGTGTTCAGAATAGAAGTCTCCAAGTCCAGCCATTTTCAATTCTTCCACACTTGCACCTTTGGTTAATTGTTTAATCATGGTGCAAATCATTTCCACATGGCCTAATTCCTCAGTAGCAATATCATTTAATAAAGCTTTTCCTTTTTCATCCGGCATAGAAAATTTTTGACTGAAATAACGAAGTGCTGCAGCAAGTTCAGAGTTTGCTCCACCAAATTGCGTATACATATATTTGGCCATTTTTAAATCTTTCTTTTTAATATTAATCGGATAATTTAGAGTTTTCATATATTTAAACATACATACTACCTCCATTATTTTCCCAAGGCCAAGGATTTTTCATCCATTCATAGTTCGTATTCTCAACGGTTTCACTTAACGTAAGTGGTCCATATTTTTTAGCATATTCATCTTTTAAACGAATGCAAGTTGTTGTATATTCTTTAAACTTTTCATAGATTTCACTATCTTCTGGATGTAAATCTAAATATAAATTTAAATCATTTACAGCAAATTCCATTTCCATAATTTTAAAAAGCATCATTTCTTTTTCATTTGTAGGAATCACTTTTTCATAAGTAAGGCCTTTATAAGGAACATATTCCTCTTTCCACATATTTCCACGTTGTAAACCTTCTTCTGGTGTTACTAAACGTCCATTTGTACTTGTTGTAGTCGTATAAAATTTTTCAGGGCGATTAAAATTAAAACCAGCAAGATTTAATAAGTCATAATCAAAATTGTAATCATTATTTTCAAATAACATTTCTTTACCTCCTAGGATATAGTATGTTTCACCTAGTATTTGGAAAAGGCGTTTGACCAAAAGAAAAAGTATCATTTTAGATACTTTTATAAAACAAAAACCAAAGTATAATAAAGGAAAAAGATAAGTAACATGGCTATTCCTTCTAACCGAGAAATAACTTTAGAAGTACAAGAGAAAATAAATAGTAAAATGGAAGAACCAATTAATAAAATTAAATCTATACTTTGAAAACTTTCTGGGGTGATGGTTCCAAAAATGGCAACTGGAATTCCTAAAACAACACAAATGTTAAAGATATTACTGCCAATAATATTTCCTAGTAATAAATCTTGTTCTTTCTTTTTAGAAGAAGCTATCGTTGTAACTAATTCTGGTAAAGAAGTTCCAAAAGCAATAATCGTTAAAGAAATTACTCTTTCACTTAATCCAATGGTAGAGGCAATATTAGAAGCATTCTCCACAACTAAATTACTTCCAATAATAATACCTGCTAATCCAAAAAGAACAAAGAAAAGTGATTTTACTAAACCATAAGGTGGCTTTTCTTCTTTTTCCTTATTTTCTTTTTTTTGCGTGGCTAAAGTTACTAAATAGTAAACAAAAATAACAAAGAACAGTAAAATAACAAAGGCATCTGCTCTTGTAATTTCATTAATAGCACTCCCTGCTAATTTCACATCTAAAAATAAAACAACAAGTAAACTAGAAATGAGCATGACTAAAGGTAATTCTTTTCGAACAGTATTTTCTTTAATTTTAATGGGACATATAACAGCTGCTATTCCTAAAATAAGTAAAATATTTAAAATATTACTTCCTATTACATTACCTAAAACCATATCGGTATTATGGACAGCCAATGCTTTTAAGGAAATGGCAAATTCTGGGGCACTTGTACCAAAAGCTACAATGGTAAGTCCGATTAACATTTTTGGTACTTTAAAATTTTGTGCGGTTACGCTTGCACCATCAACAAAAAAATCTGCTCCTTTAATTAATAAAACAAAACCTATAATTAATAATACTATATATAAAAACATTTCTTTCCTCTCCTATCCTTAAACATTTTATCATTTAAAAATGAAAAAAACTATACACTCGTTGCATAGTTTTTCCACCTGACAAAAAGTTTACGTAACAAATCTACTGGTATCACTGAGAATGATAAGAAAAGGACAATCAATAGTTCTTTTAAAGTAAGTCCATACGTTCTAAATAAATCTCCACCATGATAGATTAAATAGATTTGAACAAGAACAATAAACGAAATTGTAAATATAAACACCACATTTTGTTTTAAACTAGAAAGTAAGTTTAATCTCTCCGTTCGAGCATTAAAGGCATTAAAGACCCCAATAAAGATAAACAAAGCAAAATAGGCAGTCATTAAGTACGCATCTCCCTTACGAATCATATTGCGAAAAAGAGGAAGTTTTAAAAATAGAATGCATAAAAGTGCTGAATAAAGACCCGTAAAAATAATTTGACTATACATATACCCATTCATAATTGGTTCATCTTTCTTTTTGGAATTTTCATACATATAGCGTTTTAAGGGTGGTTCAAAAGAGAAAGCAAGCCCTGCAAACGTATCCATAATCATATTAATCCAAAGCATTTGAATGATTGTAATCGGGGTATTAATACCAATAAATGGACCAACAATTGATACAAATAACGCACACATATTGCAAGTTAATTGATAAATAATGAACTTACGAATACTTTTAAAAATCGTTCTTCCATATAAAATGGCTTTACTAATGGATAAAATATTATCATCTAAAATGACAATATCACTAGCTTCCTTACAAACTTCTGTACCACTTCCCATTGCAAAACCAACATTTGCTTTTTTTAAGGCTGGAGCATCATTTACACCATCCCCAGTCATTCCTACCACCAAATTATGATCTTCTAAAAGGCGGACTAAACGACTTTTGTCTTTCGGTAAGGCTCTTGCTACGACTTTTAATTTTGGGTAAAGTTCAAGAATTTCTTGATCCGACAAACGATTTAACTCATCACTTGTTAGAGCGATATCTAGTTTACTTGTAATAAGCCCTACTTCTTTTGCTATAGATAATGCTGTATCCTTATGGTCTCCTGTTATCATAATGGTTTTAATCCCTGCACTTTTGATTAAATGGATTCCTTCTTTTGCTTCTTCTCTTAACTCATCCCGTATGGCAATTAAACCTAAAAAGACAAAATCACTTAGTTTTTCATTTGTTTTGGCCATTAAAAGAACTCTTGTACCATTCTTTGTTAAAAAACTTATTTTTTCTTCTATCACTTTCTTATTTAAAAAAAGTCTTTCTCTATTTTCTTCATCTAAATATTTTTCACATTTTGCAAGTATTTTTTCTGCAGCCCCTTTAATATAGGTCGTATGTTTTTCATTATCCAAAACCACATACGAATATTTATTTTGACTATTAAAGGGTTCTTTCTTTAAAACTTTCGTAAAACGACTTTCTCTTGTGTTTAAAAATTTTAAAAGAGCACGATCTGTCGTATTTCCCCCAATGGCTTCCATATTTTCATCAAAAACACTTTCGTTATTAAAGTAAAAAGATTCATAAATGGTATTATAAAATTTTTCTTGTTTTATTTTTTCCATACTTTTATATACTTTTAAATTCCCACTTATAAAAGCCGTTACTTCTAATTTTCCTTTTGTTAAAGTTCCTGTTTTATCTGTTAGTAGTACATTTAAACTACCAGCAGTTTCAATACCCACTAACCTTCTAACCAAAACATTATTTTTAAGCATTCTTTTCATATTGCTTGATAAAACTAACGTAATCATCATCGGTAAGCCTTCTGGTACAGCAACAATAATAATGGTAACACTAAGCGTTAATGCATATAAAAGATGCGTAAACATAATATCAAAATTCGTAATTGTACTTAAAATTAACGTTTTATCAAAATGATTGGCAATAAAGATAACAGAAAATAAATAGGAGAATGTTACTAAAACTGCACCAATATACCCTATTCGACTGATAATACGAGCAAGTCCTCTTAAACGAAGTTTTAAAGGACTAATTGGTTCACTTTCTTGTAACTCTGTTGCTAATTTTCCATAAATCGTATTATTTCCAACTTCTGTTACTTTCATTAAGGCACTACCATTATACACAATCGTACCACGATAGACTTTATTCTTAT
Source organism: uncultured Bacilli bacterium (assembly GCA_947632355.1). GTDB lineage: Bacteria > Bacillota_I > Bacilli_A > RF39 > UBA660 > MGBC108787. Next base: position 2,576 of record CANROY010000033.1, on the reverse strand, counting down.
CAACAATGGTACCATTTACACTTACTTTTTCTGTTTCCTTGGCTTCTCCATTAATCATCGATTCATCGACATAAATACTTCCACTTACAATGATTCCATCCGCAGGTATTTTATCCCCTGTATTTAAAAGAACAAGATCATTTTTGACCACTTCTCCTATTTCAATTTCTTTTACTGTATCCTCTCTTTTTACTTTAACCTTAATTTTACTTGCTTCTTCCCCAAGTCGTTCAAAGGCTGCTTCACTACCATACTCGGAGATACTTGAAATAAAGGAAGCCAAAAAAATAGCAATTAAAATACCAATGGTTTCAAACCAATCAAAACTTTTAAATAGAATAACGACTTTTACAGCAAGAGCAATTAAAAGTATCTTAATAATTGGATCTCCTAATGACTCTAGTAGAAGCCTAAAAAAGGAGTTTTTGTGTAATTTAGTAAGTTCATTATCTCCATATTTCCTACGATTTTCTACAACTTCTTTTTCTGTTAATCCTTTTATATTCATATAGTGCTTGTCCTCCTAAAAAACTATATGAACGTTTCAAAAAAATTAACACAAATACTTTACTTTTCTCTATAAAATCGTTTATAATCAATGTAGAGCGAGTCACTAAGTATAGTGCTTGCCAAAGATTTGGGGCACCACTCTTTACGAGATGGTGTCTTTTTTTATCCTTTCAAATACCAACCAAGGTTCCCCTTAAGAGTCGCTTTTGCTTTATCTAATCTTTTCGATTAGGCGGATAATTATCCACAACAAGATAACTATCAAATAGTCTTTCTTGTCCATTCGGACCACCTCTATTTCTTTCAAAATTTAGGTGGCAAACCCATTACTTTCGTGGCTCGCATGGTCACTATAACAAAGAAAAAAATAAAATGCAAATCACCAATTTTGCGATTTCTAGCAATTTTTGGCCAAATTCTCATGAGAAAAAGGCAAATTGTCACAACAATTTACCTTTTTTGAACCAATTTCGTTAAAATTCGTATTTTTTTTAAAAATTTACTTTTTTTCAATTTTTATATCTAAATTACATACTTTTAGTATTTTTAAAAACATTTCTAATGTTATTTTATTCGTATTTGTTTCATATCTTGAATATTGTTGTTGGGTGACACCTAGTTTTTTAGCTAATTCTACTTGTGTAAGTCCACAAGATTTTCTTATTTCTTTTAAGTTCATTACATAGCCTCATTTGTTGGAGTTAAGACGATACGAAAGCCATTGAAAACATGAGTTTCTCCACCGGAATTACAAGCGAAAGCAAAGACACCTGAACCAATACCATGAGTTATATGACCACTTCGAACAAACCAAGTAGAATTTGAGTTACTAAAAAAAGCTTCATCACTATACCAAGAAGAAATTTTCTGCATTTGGGTAATATATTTTTCTTGTATAAATGGCCCCATCTCACCTGTTGCATCTCCAAGTATTCTTCTATTATAAGTCACACTACTTTCATTATAATCATAAATATCATAATATTTTGAAAAATTCATTTCATTATTAAACGGCATAACGCTTGTAGTAAATCCGCTAAATCCAAATGTATATCCATTGTTATTTGATCCTTTAACTAAACCCATGACATATTCCCATGATCCTCCACTCATATCATAAATTCCACTATAATTCCCAGTAGTACTTGCTACATTGCTTACCTTATTTTTGTAATTGATAGTATTAGCGCCATCTGTTCCTAAACCCCCACTTGGAATTTCATAAATATTTCCATTCTCAAGCGTGTTAGTAAATCCAATTGATGGCTCTTGTTTAGCTGCATATCCTGTTACATAATTGGTATTATTATTAATTCTTACTTCTGTACATTTATCATTTTCACATGTTCCATATTTTGAATGTGAAAGATAGGCTACTGCTCCCCATTCGGTATTCTTCATCATATGACTATCTAAGTCTCTTTCATAGTTATAACTTGTATTAAAAGCATTTCCCACTTTTATACTTCTCCAACTATACACATTTGGCTTTATGATTACTTTTGCAGATTTATTTTCATCTTTTTCTGCACCCACTTTAGTCCAACTATTATCAACAGTAATTGTTTTTGGATTTTCTTCTGTACTTTGATTGTATCCTGTCTCAAATTTTCCTACCCAAAAGCCTTTTGAATTTTCAAACGCTGTAAACGCAGGATGCGTCATCCAATCTCCTTCATGACATGCACCATCTACTCCACTTTCATTTGGTGTTGCACATTGCTTATAGTTTGGATTACTTATTTCATCATTTGTTGTATTCTCTAATCCAAATTCTATTTCTATGAGTTGAGATTTTTCTTTATATTCTGTCCCTTCTTCTTGTACAGAATCATATTTCCCTAATTGTTCATCAAATAGTTTATATCTGTACTTCGGTATCCATACAAAATAACTTTCGATTTCGTTTTCTTCTATTTTATCTCCTGCTTTTAATGTCTTGGCTTTCTCATTATCCACTAAGATAACTGCATTTGCCCATTCCTTTTGTTCATAGTTATACCATTCTGTTGTGACATCTGCTTTTTTAACGTTTCCTTCTGTATCTATTGTTACTGGTACCAATG
>CANROY010000032.1 GCA_947632355.1 uncultured Bacilli bacterium | reverse complement strand
ATATCATGTATTATTATTTGTTTTAATGACTTACTTCCCATTTTTAATATAACGGGAACTTTCAATTTTATTTTTAGGCTATTAAAAATTTGTTGCAAGTCCTTTTTTTTTATGTTATTATTATATTGTTCATTTATGGCGCTGTAGCTCAGTTGGCTAGAGCAACCGGTTCATACCCGGTAGGTCGAGAGTTCGAATCTCCCCGGCGCTACCAGAATGATATTTAACGAACCCTTATAAATACTGGGTTTGTTTTATTTATAGAAAACTCCTAGATTAATTTATAAGTACTAATCAGTTTTATTATCGGCTAACACCGAATGACTGTGTGACTATTACATAAGTAATAGTCATTTTTGTTTTATTTTATTTTTTTAAAATTCTAAATAATTACTAAATTTGTTCTTCACCAGGCTCTTCTAATGCCTCATAAATCAAAAAAGGAACTCTAATAATAGAGTTCCGCTACAACGAATAGACTTATATGTTCCTCGAACATAGTTCTTCACAATGCTATTCTTACAAGCATAATTTAGACTGACTAATATGTTCCTCGAAATCTTCACAATGCAGCCAATTTATAAATCATAATAGTAATCTATCATATATTTATTAGAAAATCAATGCTCTTGAACTTGATAAGTTTTTTCATCATTGGCAGACTAGGAATTATTATTAAAGTCATTTGTCGCTATACTTTTTTCTGTGTATATATGTTATAATTCAATTAATAAAAGAGGTGATAATTATATGATGTTAGAAATGGTTATGAAAGAATTTTATAAAACTTTTGATAATTCATTTGAAATAAAAAAGGATAAATCAATAACATATTTTTCTAAGTTAATTAATTATTTTTATTATCTTCAACTAAAGCATTTATCAAAGAAAATGGATTATAGTAAGTATTTTGAAAGAAATAAAAATATTTGTGATGGAAAACTTGTAATAAGAGGAACAAGAATTCAACCAATTACAATTATGAATTTTTTAAAATCAAATTATTATGATAAAAATATTGAACAGTCTTTACAAGATATAAAGAATAATTATCCTACTCTTAATGAAGAACAAATCCTGATTTCTATTCTTTATACTATTAAAAATTTTAAAGCCAAAGAAAACCACTCAATTTAAACAATTAAGTGGTTTTCTATTTGGAAAACGTTTAACTAAATCGTTATTCGTTTTCCATTAATAGTATATGTATTTATATGTAATTTATACACTAAATTTTATGATTTTCGTAAAAACTTTGAATTGATAGTAAGATTTTATCAATACTCTTGTCATTAAAAGGTTTATTTAACACATCTAGAATAGGGTATGTGAATGCTTCTTTTATCGTTTGTTCTGTATCATCACCGGTGATAATAACAACAGGTATTTTTTCAATTAAGTTATTTTCTTTTAAATAGTCAAGTACGTGGAATCCATCAATACCTGGCATATTTAAATCAAGTAAAATAGCATAAATATCATTATTTTGTAATACTTTTATAGCATCACTACCATCTAAGGCTTTTATAACTTTATATTCATTTGTCATATTCTTTTCTAAGTAATTTAGAATAATATTGGAATCATCTGCAATTAAAATATTTTTTTTATCACTTAATTCTTCTTCACTAAAGTAATTATTTAATAAAGTCACTATTTTATGTACAGTTTCTCGAACAACGTTAAAGTTGTTATTAATATATTCAACATTTCCTTCTTTACTTTTTAATTCGTGATCATAGAATATTTCTGCATCGGCCATAAAACCTAAATATCTGGCTTCACTTTTCATACTGTGCACTAAAATAGAGTAGTTTTGTAAATCCCCGGCGTTTTTGTAGCCTTCCAAACTAGCTAGTTTGGAGTTCAAAGTATCTTTGAACTCTTTTAAACTATCATTATAAGAATCCATATCTCCCCATAATTCTAATGCTTTCTCTACATCTACATTATAAGATTTTAATAAGTCTACTTTACTATTCATCTTCATTACCTCCTAAATATTTTTTTAAAACCCTATCTAATTCATATCGGTCAATTGGTTTTGATAAATAAGCATCAAATCCAGCATTTAAATATTTTACATCTTGTCCTTCAATTGCATCTGCAGTTAAAGCAATTACGGGAATATCAAAACCTTCAATTTCTTTTAATCTTCTTAATGTTTCAACACCATTCATTTTTGGCATCATAATATCCATTAAGATTAAATCAAATGTCTGTGTTTCCATTAATTCTAAACATTCATAGCCACTTTCAACCATTTTAACATTGAAGTTATAAGGCTTTAGAATTTGGTTGGCTACTTTTAAATTAATCTTAGAGTCATCTACAATTAAAATACGTTTTCCTACACTTAGATTGTATTCAATTTCCATTTCTTCATTCTTGCTTTCCGGAATTTCCATACTGATGATCTCTTGTTCTAAGTAAACTCTAAACACAGAACCTTCTTCATATTTACTACTTACAGTAATTTTACCACCCATCATTTCTGCAAGGCTTTTGGTAATAGCAAGTCCAAGTCCTGTTCCTTCAATCGTTGTATTTTTATCTTCATCTAATCTTTCAAATTTATTAAATAATTTATCAATGTTTTCTTGCTTTATACCACGACCTGTATCTTTTACAGCAATATAGAGTAAGCATTCCTTTGTATCTTGGCGATTAATACATGTTACATTAAATTCTATACTACCTTTATCTGTATACTTTGCAGCGTTTGTAAGTAAGTTTAATATAATTTGTTTAACTTTTCCCATATCTCCCTTTAATACACCCGGTAGGTCAGGGGAGATATTCACTTTAAATTCAATTGGTTTTTCCCCAATTCTTGGTTTTACAAGAGCACATAAGGAGTTAAAGACTTCTCTTGGATTATATTCCGTTGGAATAACTTCCATTTTATTGGCTTCTATTTTAGAAATATCTAGTATTCCATTTACGATTTCTAGTAAGTTTTGAGAAGCATCTACAACATCTTTGGCAAATTCTTTTGTTTCATTTAAATCTTTACTTGATAACATACATTCACTAAAACCAACAATGGCATTTAATGGAGTTCTTATTTCGTGAGACATACTTGATAAGAATTCTGTTTTGGCTCTATTGGCTTTATCAGCAGCCTCTTTAGCAATGTTTAATTGTTCGATCATTTTAACATCTGGATTTTCAATAGTGAAAAACATTACATAGTTTAGAAAAGTGGATGTAATGGATATAAAAATTAAGTAGGGATTTAAGTTAAAAAAGATTACCATTAAAATAGATATAAAGATAATTACTAAAATAGGAATATGCCTTTTATCTATATGTTTAATGTTAAAAAGTACAATTAATATAGACAATATAATATAAAAAGCACATAAAACATAAACATAATAAACAGCTGTGCCACCGATAGTATAATTTCCATTATTGTTTAACAATTCAATTTTTGATAAAAAAGTAAAAATTAATACGATAAAATTTAATATAAAAAATGGAATAGAATAATATTTAAATTTTTCCTTAAATTTTGGTATAGTAATTAATATCGTATAAAATAATAAGCATGTATTATGAATAATTAAAAAGATAAAGTCTATTTTATTTAGAACAGGTATTAATGTATACTCTAAAGATGTAATTCCGTTTGTAGCAAAAGATTGTAAAATAGTTACTAATATACTATCAAAAAATATGCTAACTATCATTAATGAGTACATTTTATTTTCCAATAAATTAATTCTTTCTTTTGAAAAATAAACTAAACATAATAAACCTGAAAAGAATATAGCACAAGCTGGTAAAAGAACTCCTGACATATTATCACCTTATTAATCGTATCATATTCTTAAGAAAATGTAAATTGTTGAGGTTAAAAAAGTAAATTTACAATTAGATAATTTAAAATCTTCTTTGGTAATCTTCTCTTTTTCTTTCTCTAACAATTTGTTGTGCTTCAATAACATTCCATACATTTTCAGGAGTAGTATTTTTAATATTTGCTATATTTTCAAAAGCATCTTCAGGTCTAATTTTGCTTTTTGGACGATAATCCGCACTTAATTCAATTTCTTTATCATATTGAGCTACTTGATCTTGTAAATCATACATATAGATTTCATATGCTTCATGTATAGATAATGGTCTTTCTTTTAATTCTGCAGGTTTTACGTTTCGAGCTATAGCTCTTTGTTCATAAAAATTCATTAATTCTTTTCGAGTCCATTTTCCATATTTTTCCATCATTAAATAATACCAAGTGGCCATAATATCTCGATAATATTCTAACCCTTGCTTTTCTGTAAATTGCGTTAGATCAACAGGGTCATCTATTACAGTATGGATAGGATTTATTGATTTATCTATTTTACGTGTCGGATCAAAAACATAATGTATAATAGGCACTAATTTTGTGCCTGTTTCATTTGCAAAGCAATAAATTCCTCTCCATAAATCTAGAATTAATTGATTAGGGGTCTTGTTCCATACTCCTTCTGGATACCATAAAACATCGGTTTTTAAAGCTAAAGCTCTTTTAACTTTTTCGAAAGAGGCTTGTTTACTAGATTTCACTTTTCTATTTACTATTAAGGAACCAATTAAATTTGCTGTTGCCCCATCAGCATCATTATAAAATTGTGGCAAACTTCCAAATAGAAAATACGTTGGTCGTTTTGCAGCCAAAATGGAACCTAATGCATCATCTTTAAAATAATGATTGGATGTCCAAATAACTGGTTCTTTTGGAAGGATAATTCCTGAATCAGGTATATTAGAATTATTTTTTAAATAGTTTCTATTTTCAAATATTTGTTGAGATGCTAAAAAAGTTGGACCAACTTTTTTAATTAATTTATTCGTGAATTTTCTAAATATAACATCTTTTTTATTAATTACCTTAATGGGATCATTTTCTAATAAATATCCATATTTTTTTATATTTTTAAAAAAATCCTTTGTTGGTAAACCATAATCGCCAACTAAATCGCTGAATCCACATAAATATTCTTTGTATTTATTTAAATAATGCTCAATATTTTGAATTTGTTTTTCATTGACTAAATTTTCTCTTAATATTTTTAATTCTTCTGCAGTTAATTTTCCATCAAAGGCAAAATTTTCTTTTTCCATATTCTTTCCTCCGAATTCTAAATTCATCATAATATGAAAAAATGGGTATTGCAAGATTACTTTACATTTCTTGTATCAAATATGATACAATTTATACAGGTGATGAAAAAATGGATTATGATATAAGTTATATAGATGAGTCCTATGATGCAGAAAAATTAAACGAGATATTTGTAAAAGAATTTATTCGTTTTCGAAAAGAAAATAATTTAACACAAGAGTTATTATCGAAATTTTCTAATGTATCTAGAACAAAAATAGCACGTATAGAAAATGGTAGTTGTTCTCCAAGTATTAAAAGTTTACTTTCCATTTTAGGACCTATTGGGTATACTATTAAGATAGAGAAGGTTAGAAAAAGAAAATAATGTTACAATAGTACTACAAGCGAAAATAGGTGATACAAATGCAAATAAAAAATTTATCTTTAACTTTTGGTACGCAAGAAATATTTCAAAATATTGATTTAACAATCAATGAAAAAGAAAAAGTTGGAATTGTTGGAGTAAATGGTGCAGGAAAAACTACTTTTTTTAAAGTGCTATTAGGTCATATTTCACCTGATAGTGGTTCCATTAAATTTAGTAACAATCCAAGAATAGGGTATTTGCCTCAAGTCATTCACGATGAAATTCCTTCTATGCATATAACAGTTTTGGAATTTTTGGAATCAGGAAGACCAATCGAAGAATTAAATGCACAACTACAAGATGTTTATAAAGAAATTGCTCAAGAAACGATACCTGAAAATCAAAATAGATTATTTAAAACAGTTGATAAAATTCAAAAAAAACTTGAATACTGGGGATATGAATCTGCTAATACGGAACTTCAAAAAATTATAAATGGATTACAAATAACAGATGAAATATTATTAAAAAATTTAGATGAATTATCCGGTGGTCAAAAATCAAAAATTGCTTTTGCAAGATTACTCTATTCTAAACCTGAAGTTGTACTACTTGATGAACCTACGAATCATTTGGACCCTGAAACAAAGAATTTTGTTACTCAATTTTTAAAAGGATATAAAAATAGTATATATGTTATTTCTCACGATATTGATTTTTTAAATGAAATTACAACGAAAATATTATTTTTAGATAAAAGAACGAAAAAAATGGAATTATATGATGGAAATTATAATAAATTTATAAAGTTACACGAAGAATATGAAAATGCAATTCTTAAGAAAGCCGAAAGCCAAGAAAAAGAAATTAAAAAACTAAAAGAAATCGTAAATCAATATAAGATGGTTTCTAGTAAAAGGAAAAGAATGGCTCAAGATCGTGAAAAAAAGTTAGAAAAACTATTGGAAAATAAAATTGATGTTGCTCCTAAAACAAAAAGTGCAAATATAAAAATGGAAATGGCAAGAGAAAGTTCAAATTATCCTTTAATTGTAAGAAATTTGTCTTTTCAATATGATAAAAAATCTATAAATAAGGTTATAGATAATGTGTCTTTTGAAGTTCATAAAGGAGAAAAATTTTTAATTGTTGGAGAAAATGGAGTAGGGAAATCCACTTTATTAAAATTAATTATTGGACAGTTGCAACCAGATGATGGAATAATTGAATTTGGCCATAAAACAGATATAGGGTATTATGCTCAAGAGCACGAAATTTTAAAGAATGAAAAAACAATTTTAGAAAATTTTTCAGATTTAAATCTTTCACAAAGACAAGTACGTTCCACTTTAGGTAGATTTTTATTTTATGGAGATGATGTATTTAAGAAGGTTTCTATATTATCACCAGGAGAGCGAAGCCGAGTTGCACTAGCAAAACTCTCTTTACAAGGAGCAAATTTACTTATTTTGGATGAACCAACCAATCATTTAGATCCTGATACTCAAAGAATTATTGCAGAAACTTTTAAAACATTTGAAGGGACTATGTTAGTTGTTTCTCATAATCCAGAATTTATTGAACATTTGGGAGTAGAAAGATTGATTTTATTACCTGAAGGTAAAATTGTGTGGTATGACAAAAAAATCATTGAACATTTCTATAATTTGAATCATAATAAAAACTAATAGAATATAAGGAGTCTAAAATGATAGATAAGGATGTCAAAGTTTATAAACAAAAAGGAAATACTTGTGCAATTGCTTGTATGATGATGGTACTTGAATATTATCATATAATAGAAAAAGCCAATTGGTATGATGAAAAACGTCTTTTTAGAATTTATGGTTCTAAATGGATAAGTGGTACACCTTTTTCGGCTTTGGCTTATCATTTTGCTAAAAATGGTTTAGAAACAATATTATTTCATTCTGAATACAATTTATTTGAAAATAAAAAGAATATTTTAACAGATGAAGAATTTACTTTAGCAATGAAAGAATATAAGGTGTTTTTAAAAAGAGCAGAAGAAAATGGAACTATTATAAAAAATGGAATTGATATAAATCCTCTATTTTTAAAGCAAAAGTTAGAAGAAGGAGTTCTCATTATTTTAGCAGGACAATTGAATAATCAATTTCACGCTATTTTAATTTCAGGCTATGAAGAAGATTCTTTTATCATTTGTGATCCTCTTTTTAAAGTCAAGCAAAGAAAAATTTTTCAAGACATAGAAAAGTTTATGGATACAGATATTGGAAAATGGTGTATTACTGTAAAAGAAAAATCCTAATGTCTTTTAACAAACCCATTTGTTATATCTAACGTTAAGGTTGGATTTAGTATTTCATTATATTTTCGATTATGAGAAATACTGATAATCGTGCCTTCATAAGTACTTATCAATTCATAAATTAAATCTAATGCTTCTTTATCTAAGTGATTTGTAATTTCATCTACTATTAAAATATTAATTTTATTTAAAGCAATTTTAGCAAGATTTACTCTTGTTCTTTCTCCTGGAGACATATCTTTATAGAGTTTATCTTTATCGGAATAGGGGATATTAAATTTATCAAGAAGTATGAAGACAAAGGATAAATCGAAATGTTCAGTTCCTTTTTTTAAATAGTCAAGTAATGTTAAATTGACATCTTCATTTAATGTATCTTGTGAAATATAACCAATTTTAGCACCACTGCCAATTGTAATCGTACCACTTTTGGGATTGATTTCTTTTAGAATTGTTTTAATAAAAGTTGTTTTTCCACTACCATTTCCTCCGATAATTTGTAGTCGTGATTTAAAAGGAATACTTAAATTAAGTAGAGGAGTTGTAAAGGTATCATATCCACAAACAAGATTATCAATTAAAATATCTTTATTTCCTTTTTCATTATCAAAGTTAAAAAAGAATTGAATTGGTTTTTTTCTTCAAAATTGGGAAGGGTAAATTCTTCAATTTCTTTAGCCAATTTTGAAATATCTTTTGTATTTGTTCTTTCTTTGGCATAATTGTTTGCTAATTTATCATTATCGTTGTTGGCTTTTTTATGAGCCCCTTTATTTGCCCATTCTTTTTTGATTTGCAATTGTTTTTTTAATTTTTCTTTTTCAGCACTGGATTTTAAATAAGTTTCTAAATTTCTATCATATTCTAGTTCTTTTTCTTTTAAATAATCTTTATAGGATAGATGGTATTCTTTTAAAGTACCATTTTCTAATTCATAAATTTTAGTGGTAAGATTTTCTAAAAAGGTTTCATCGTGCGATACAATAATCATTTTTTTATGAGATTTCTTTAAATCGTTTTCTAACCATTCGATTGCTTCTAAATCTAAATTATTGGTAGGTTCATCTAAAAGTAAAATATCCGTATTTTCTAGAAGTAGAGTAGCAAGTAAAATTTTAATTTTTTCTCCTCCTGATAATACTTTTATTTTTGTATCCAAATTTTCTTTTACATTTAAACCATTTAAAACGATTTTTAAATTATCTAAAAAGTGATAGCCATCCATTTGCAAATATTGATTTAGAAGTTCTCCGTATTCGTCCATTACTTCATTTGTTAAATTCTTTTCTAAGTAATGCAATCTTTCTTCTAGTTCATCAATACCTATTTCTTTTTTAATATATTCTAGAATTGTATAATCAAAATATTCATGGGTGATTTCTTGCTTTAAATATCCAATGGTTTCATTTTGTAATTTAATTTCTCCTGAATCAATAGGAATATTTTTAGAGATTGCTTTTAATAGAGTGGATTTACCACTACCATTTATTCCTACAAGTCCAACTCGATCTTCTTTGTTTAAAGTAAAAGAAATATTTTTATTGTATTATTTTTTATTGATACCTTTAGATTCTTTACGAGCATACTATCACCTGCCATTCATAAGTGTATTATACACTATTTTAAGTTTATTTAGATAGAGTTGATAAAAATAATAAAGATATAATATTTCCTATACTTGTGTTACAATAGTTTTACAAGAGGTGAAAGTTTATGCCAAAAGATAAAATATTTATTGATTTTGATGGTGTACTTTATGATACGGAAGCAAGAATTCAAATAAAAAAGAATGCTTGTAATACAAATTGGACTGATTTTTTAGAAACATTAGATTGGTATGAATTATTAGAAGAAGCAAAAGAAATTAATAATGCAATTAGCTATTTATTAGAAGCCCAATCAAAAAAAGAAAAAGATATTGCGATTTTAACAAAAGTACATACAATTTTAGAAATGGAAGCAAAAGTAAAAAAAATAAGAGACAATGGTGTAGAATTACCTATTTTGTTTGTTCCACCTTCTATTAAAAAAAGTCAAATTTATACACCAAATAACCATTCTATTTTAATTGATGATAGTATTAAAAATTTAGTAGATTGGGAACAAAGTGGTGGTAAAGGAATCTATTTTAATGAAAATTGTGAGGAATCTTTAGAGTTTGAAACTATTAATACTTTAAAAAGAATTTTATAAATGGTTTATAATGGGAATTAATTATTCAAAAAGAAATTCAATAGAAAATGAATATGATAAAATAACAAATACAAATATAATGAAAATATTAAAAAGGAGCATAAAATGATAAGGTTAGAACCCATTAAAGGTAAAAAAGTTATATTAAGAGAATTTGAGTTAAAAGATGCCCAACAATTATTTGATAATTGGGGTACCGATGAAGAAGTTTCAAAGTATATGCTTTGGAAAAATTATAAAACGATTGAGGATGCTAAAAATGCTATTCAATACTATATTGAATGTTATGAAAAGGATGATCCTTTTAAACAATATGCAATTGAATATGAAGGAAATGTTGTGGGTTCTATTAATATTGTTACAAGTAAAAGACATAAAACCGGAGAAATTGCTTATTGTTTAAGTAAAAAATATTGGAGAAAAGGAATAATGAGTGAGGCTATTACCTTATTAGTGGACTATTATTTCGAACATTATGATTTAGTAAGAATATCTGCAGAAGCCATTGAACCAAATGTTGCTAGTAGAAAATTACTTGAAAAATGTGGCTTTAAGTTAGAAGGAATTTTAAGAAAAAAATATTTTTGCAAAACAAATAAACACGAAGATGCTTATGTGTATGCCATTATAAAGGAAATAAACACAATTTAGAAATTAATATATGTTTGGAAGAAAAGTAAAGAAGGAATTATAGAAATGATTAAAGTTATAGCATTTGATTTAGTTGGTGTTTTAGTAAATGAAAGAGATATTGAACTTACAAACGAAGAAGAAAAATTAGAAAGAATGTTTGGAGATAATCTAGATGATTCTAACTATTTAGAGGAAGCAAGAAAATTATTATCTAACAATTCTGATATTATAAAGATAACAGAAGAAGTAATGTATAAACTTAAAATTAAAAACAAACTATCCAGATGTTAAGGTAGTCATTGCTACAAATCATCTATCTTTTGTAAAAAGTTTTATTGATAAATTTTTTGAAGCCAATTACTTGGACGCTGTTTTAATTTCGGCAGAAATGCACAAAATGAAGCCAAATGCTAATTTTTATGAACATATTTTAAATAGGTTCCATGTTGAACCACAAGAATTATTATTTTTGGATGATAATATCAAAAATGTAAATGGTGCAGAAATATTGGGAATTTCTACAATTAAAGTAGAAAAAGGTATGGATTTATATAAAGAAATTTGTAATTTTTTAGGCAAATAAGGAAGTGTATATAATGAAGATAATAGAATACGAAGATAAATATTTAGAGGATGTAAGAGATTTACTGGTGGAATTAGAAGAATATATTTTAAAGATTGATAAAGACCATTTAGATCAATTACATCCTAAATATAGAGGGAAAATGGCATTACTTGATTTAGAAGAAGTTAAAAATAATAATGGTAAATGCTATTTAGCAATTGAAAATGATAAAGTCCTTGGATTAATTATGGGATGTATTTTTCCGTATGATACATACGATTACTTAGATTATAAATGTCCAAAACGTGGAGAAATTACTGAGCTCATTGTATCTCATCAAGCAAGAAAAAATGGTATTGGAAAAGAGTTAATGGATACAATGGAAAATTATTTTAAATCCGTTGGTTGTGAATACTGTATGGTTGATGTATTTGCTTATAATGATAATGCCATTCATTTTTATAACCAAAATGGTTATCATCCTCGTATGTATAGAAATATAAAGAAGTTAAAGTAGGTGTTAGTTGTGTTAAAATTTGTTACAAATGAAAATCATTTAAAAGAGGAAGAGATGACAGAAATTGTCAAAAGAGTAAAAGTACTACTTGTTAATTCTAAACAAGAACTATTACTTGGTTATTCTTATCATACATATCAATTTCCAGGAGGACACGTTGAAGAAAACGAAACTCTTTTAGATGCTGTAAAAAGAGAATTAAAAGAAGAAACAGGAATTGAAATTCAAGAAAATAATTTAGACTATTTTGCTTATAAATATGGTTATTATAAGGACTATCCTTCTGAAGGTAAAAATCGTAAAATAGAAATTTATTATTATGAAATAAAAACTGATGAAAAGCCAAATTTAGAAAATACAAGTTATACGGAAGAAGAAGTAAAAGGTGATTTTGAATTACGTTATATACCCTTAAATAATGTAATTGCAGTTTTAGAAAAAAATGCTAAAGAGTATGGAGATTCATATGGAATTGCAGATGAAATGATTACTTTATTAACAGAATATAGGAGGGAACATTTATGATTAATCCAGAAAAATTAAAAAAAGGAGATACTGTTGCCATTGTAAGTTTATCAAGTGGAATGGGTGGAGATAAAGAATTTTTTCATCGCTATTTACTTGGTAAAAAAAGATTAGAAGAAGTATTTGGTTTACATGTTGTTACTATGCCAAATGCCCTAAAAGGTTCTAAATATTTAAATGACCATCCAGAAGCAAGAGCAAACGATTTAATGGAAGCATTTAAAGATACATCTATTAAAGGAATTATTTCTATGATTGGTGGAGATGATACAATACGTTTGCTACCCTATATTGATTATGAAATTATTAAGAAAAATCCTAAAATATTTATGGGATACTCTGATACAACTATCAATCATTTTATGCTTTATAAAGCAGGTGTAATGTCTTACTATGGGCCAGCTATTTTAACTGATTTTGCTGAAAATGGCGAAATGTTTTCTTATACTGAAAAATATATTTGGGAAGTTTTGTTTAAAAATGAACCTGTTAAAATTACGTCAAGTCCTATGTGGACCAATGACCGAATTGATTGGACGGATGAAAGTAGAATAAACGACCATAGAAAACTTATAAAAGAAGAACATGGTTATGAAGTATTACAAGGAAAAGGAATTATTGAAGGAGAGTTGCTTGGAGGATGCATTGATGTTTTTCCGATGTTTATTGGTACCGACATATGGCCAAAAAAAGAAGAATGGAAGGGCAAAATTTTATTTATTGAAATGAGTGATGAAAAACCAAGTCCATCTCAAGTTAAATATATTTTAAGAAATTTAGTTGCTTTAGGCATTATTGAACAAATAAATGGTATATTGGTTGGAAAACCAAAGGGAGAAACTTATTATGAAGAATATAAAGAAGTTTTAAAAGAAGTGATTTCAAAAGAAGCAAACAAAAAAGACTTACCTATTCTTTATAACGTTAATTTTGGTCATAGTGCTCCAATATGTATTTTACCAATAGGTGCCAAAGCAAAAGTAGATTTAGATACAAAAGAAATTGTGATAGAAAATTGTTAAGAGAACAAATTCTAAAAAATCATTTGCAACTTGTACAAAAATGTTTTATATTAATATTGTACTGAATTAAGTAAATGTTAATCGCTTCTAGGTGGTGCGAGTAATAAGTGATCCTAGTCGTGAAATGTTAATCGCTTCCGAGTGGTGCGAGTAATAAGTGATCTCGGTTGTATATGTTTAGAAGGCTGTAATAATTATTTATAGTCTTTTATTATGCTACAAAAATAGTAAAATGATGCTATAATAATTTTAATATAAGGAGTTTTATATGATTGAATCAAAAAAAGTAAAATTTGAAAAAAATAATACCGTTATAGATGGAACTGCCTATTTAATACCACCTAATCCTAACGAAGGGTATAAATGTGGTTATTCGTTATTTATTCCTAAGAATTGTGAACAAAATACTACTCTTATAATGCATAGTTGCAATACTGGAAATAATGTACCAATACATTTAGAAGAAGCCAATGAAATTGTTAAAAAAAGCACATATGAAAGACCAAATCTTGGAATGAATCTTGGAAATGATTTAAATATGCCTGTTTTGGTACCATTAATTCCAAGAGTTCGAGGCTATTATACTCAGGCTTTGGGGAGTATGGTTTATCATAATGATGTATCAATTTTATTAGAGGACCAAGCAAGAAGAAATGAAGAAGAAAAATTATCAAAACAAGAGATTAGAATGATTCAAGAGCAATGCCAAGATATTCATATACAAGTAGTAAATATGATAAAATCTTCTAAAGCATTCTTACAAAGTCTTGGTATTACTATTGATACTAAAGTAATTGTGGAGGGTTATTCAGCAGGTTCAAAGTTTGCAAATTGTTTTACAGCGCTACATCCTGAACTTGTAAAAGCTTGTATAGGTGGTGGAAATAGTGGTTTAGGTATTTTACCTATAATAGAATATAAAGGACAAAAATTAAATTTTCCTTTAGGAGTTGCCGATGTTCCGAATTTTGATTATGATGCTTTTTGTCAAATTCCACAACTATATTATATAGGTACGGAAGATGATAATGATCCTGCTATGTATAAATGTAATTTTAAAATGAATGCTAATCGTAAATTTTTAAGAGATGAAGAAAATAAATTAATTCCTGTAACGGATGAAAGTGGAAAAATCATTCCGGTACTCGATGGTAATGGACGACTTCAACCTCGATATTTAGAAAACTACACTCAACTAGAAATAGAACAAATTCATTCTTTATTAGGAGAAAATCCACAAATTCGATTTGCAAATAACGAGGCTATGTATACTGCATTAGGGGTAAATGCAACTTTTAAAAGATTTCCCCGAGCTCATAATACACTTAACCAAAATTGCATAAAGGAATATGTCAAAAATTTTATAAGAAATGTCATTGCTCAAGAAAAACAATTTGATAATTCTCATAAAACTATATAAATATATTTAAAGAATATACCCTATAAAAATCGCTATAAAAGCAAAATATGTGCAATTATAATAGAAATGTGACAGTTATTCCAATTTGCCATCAAAATTTCAGGAACCGATAATGTGATAATAAG
>CANROY010000031.1 GCA_947632355.1 uncultured Bacilli bacterium | reverse complement strand
GCGGAATTGGTAGACGCACTAGACTTAGGATCTAGCGGAGAAATCCATGGGGGTTCAAGTCCCTTTACCCGCACCATAGAGGTTGAAAGTCGCACCTTTGCGATTTAAGAATATAGGTTCATAACATTTGATGTTATGGGCTTTTTTATTGCTTGAGGGTAAATCATTACGAATATGCTATAGAACAATTAAATTTTCCTTCTAAAAATCAAACTAGTTGAAAAATAGTTGATAAGAAGGCTTTATAAATAAAGAGTTAAAATGATTTTGTTACTAAATTTCAACTATAAAAAGATATAAAATAGTTATTTTCGCAAGTGCGAAAATGGTTGGTGGTGCACCTACGATATGAAAAAATCCTTTATATTAAAGGGCTTTGAATTTTCGTGGTGCATTCCCATATCCTGTTTGGACTTAAAATTTTATTCAGTTTTGAAAAAGATATTATCTAAATTTATGAAGTAAAATAATATTAAAAGTAAGTCATAGGCAGTAAGAAAATATAATGAGTCTGCAGTGAATTTTGAATCAAAAAATAATTTACTTTTAAATATAAATACTAAATTAAATAAAATCATTTATAGAGAAAATATTCAAAAGAAATTATTAGAACAGTTTTATGCAAATATGGAATTTTTAATTCATCAAAATATTAAAACTGAGCCTGCTCTTGTTCGATTTTATAGGAATAATAGTTTTTATATAGATAAAGTTATGAATTAAATAATTTGACATTTACATAAAAAAATGTATAATATTTCAGTACAAATAGGGGGTGCATCTATTATGGAAAAAAAAGAAGAAACTAGTCAAGTAGATAATAATTATAAAGAACTAGCCTTTTTATTACAATTTGAAGGTAATGAAGATGAAGTTGGACAAAAAACATTTGATTTAAAATATTATAATGATCCTGTTAATGGTATGAAGCAAACAGGATTATTTGGAATATTAGATGCATTAATTGATTTAGACTTAACTAATAATGAAATTATTGATTTTTATGTTCATGGTCATGTTGAACCCTATGATGATCCTTGTGAATTTACTAGAGGTATTATCAATATTGTATATGGAATGCCAAAGACTGAAATAAAAAAATATTATGGAAGTTTTTTTGATGATGAACGAATGGCAAAATTTCCTAATTCAAATACAAATACTAAAATGCTTATGTCTTTTTGTTACGATAAAGATGATACATATGTATTTATTCCTAATAAAGATGATTTGTATGATAGATTTGTTACTATTTATGAAAAAGAATTTCTTCAATGGAATGATTACAAAGATGAAAAAGATTTTCAAAAAATAGATGGGAAACTTTATAGGGCAGTTCGTTTTTTAGTTCGTCAAGGTTATGATTTTCCAAATTTAGAATGTTTATTTGATGAGTCAATAAAAGATATTGTATTTAAACAAACTAATGATGAAAATACTTTTGTATTAAATAAAGAATATGCTCGTGAAATGAGTGATCAGTTATTAAGTTTAGTATATTTTTTAAAAAGAAATAATTACAAAATTTTAAACATTGCATATATATTTGATTCAAAATGTGACAACATTACTTTAGTTGATTCTAGTGGAAAAGAAATTATTTTTAATCGTTGCTATTTAAAATTAAACATGCATAAATATGTTAATGTGTTAGAAATCCTTAATAAAGAAAATTTTGAAATTCCTAATATTATTGATCTTTGTGATAAAAGAGTAAAAAATATTGATTTAAGATGCTCTTCAGTTTATAAAGAACATAACTTAACAATTAAGAGTGATGTATTATTATCTATTTCTGCAGAATGGCTCAGAGTTATTAAAAAAAGCTTGGTTCTAGGTTTTTCTTTTCCAGAAAATGATAATTTATTTAATATGAATCAAGAATCTTTAAAAGTTATTGATCCAAAGGGTAAAGAACAATTTGTTCTTCGCAAAGAATTTGCTAACATATTAGACATGATTATTCTATGTAATGAAAGTGGTTATAGTTTTAAAGATTATAATAATTTATTTGATGAAAAACAAATTTATATTGTTTGTTATAATGAACATAATCAAGAAAAACTTCTTAATAGCAAGCAAATATATAAATTTGTAAGACTTCTAGGATTATCTTATGTAAAAAGAGAAGAATTATCGGATATTGATAAAGATCTATTAATGATGCTAGAGAATTATAATATGAGAAAAAAATTGTTTGAATGGCTTCCTTACACTGCAAAAAAATGGGTTCCATCTTCAGCAGTTATTAATAAAATATCAGCAGAGAAAAGTTACGAATATTTTTATAACAACAATTATAAACGTCTTAAGGTTTTAAAAGATGAATATCAAGCAAATAAGTATGAGGAAATGGAAGGGATAGTCGCTCTTGGTTATATTCTAGGATTATTTAATAGTAAAGAATCAACAAGTCAAAAAGCATTGGATTATATTATTGAATATTTTTTAAAAAAAGGGGTAACTACTGATGAACTTCATACTACTTATGGAGCAATAGACTTAAGAAATGGTTATAATAAACAATTTGCTGACTTTTTTATGCAACATTATGCTATGGATAGTCAAGCTTTTATTGAACCTGATCTTGGCACTAACATGACAGGTGAACTTTTTAAAAGGTTTGATGAAGTTCTTGAAAATAGACCAGAAAAGAGAATAAAAACAAGGACAAGAAATAAATTATTAACTCCAATAGATGCAATGGCATCAATCATTGATGTAAATATAGATAAAGATAAATTTGGGGAACAAGTAAAAGATAAACGTTACTTGCGTCTTCTTCAATTATTAATGAAATTTGGAGCAAGTGAAGATGAACTTAGATGGGCTATAGGACTTTATGAACAAGCTCTTTTAATTGATGAACAAAAAGTAATTATTCCAAATATTGAAGATTTAAAAACTAGTTTAATGAAGTTTAATTCTCATTTAAAAAATGATCCGCAAGCATTTCTTAGTGGTAGAAAAACAAATTGTTGTTCAAAATATGGTGGCTTTGCAGAGGATCGTTTAACTCATGTGATCACTGATTTAAATTGGCGATATATCACTTTTACATCTGCTAATAGAACATTTTTTGATGGATTAGTTTGGTATGATAAGGAAGAAAAAGTTGTATGTATAGATAATGTAGAGGGACAATTTAGCAAAATTGATAAAATTAATACTAAATCTATCCCAATGATGGCTGATACAATTATTCGTTATGCAGATGGGATTTACCATAAAATGAGAGAGCTCAATATTCCATGTATAAAAGTTAATGTCGGAAAAGATCCTGGAACTGCATCTTGGGAAATATTTAAGTATGCAAAACAACAAAACTTAATTTACGATGATCAAAATCCTTGTAATTATCCAGCAAGAAATAATATTTCATCAGATGCTAATAATCAATTTACATTGACTGATGAGACAATTTTAAGACTTAGGAGAACTTTAAATAAGTAATAATTATCTTATTTACTTTATATTTATAAATTTGAAAATTTTCGATTTTTGTTTTGAAGAAGTGTATTGTTTATTATTAAATATAGCGGTATAATTAATTTATCAAATGTGATGAATCAAACTTTAAGGCGCAAAACCCCTTTTGTAAACGCACCAAAATGTTAGTAAACTCGGACTATTATAGTTCGAGTTTTAAAATACTTTAATTTATGCTATAATTTTTATACGTTAAGAGGTTATTATGAAAATAATTAAGAATATAAAAGATGAAGAATTAAAATATTATAAATGTATCTCCCTAGACACCGAATGGACCAAAAATTATAAAATTAAAAATGGAAATAAACCATTTGCATTTTCTATTATTTTTTTTAATGATGATATTGATAGTTTAGATATAATTAATGAAAGTTTGCAATTTAAATTTATATCCGTGTATGTTGATAATGAAGAAGAATTTCCACAATTGATAAATTTGCTCAATGAATATTTAGATTCTTCTAAATTTAATCTTCTTTTAGGACACCAGGTAATAAGTGATTTACACACTTTTGTACATTATAGTGAACACTATAATAATATAACTAGTGATAATATTATAAAATGGATTTCCTTTTTTAAAGATAGAAATGATAATAAAAGGATATTTGATACTAGATTTGATATAAAAAATAGACTTACAATAAAAAGTAGAAGATTAGTTGATATTTGCTTTGATATGAAAATAAAAAATCAAAAAGACTTATATAAACAGCCTGAGTTAAATAAATCTATGACAGCATTACATCGAGATTTTATACAAAACAATGATGATTCTATTCGAGAAAAATTATCCGTAATGAATATTAGACATAATTTATCATCTATTTTAGTATACGAATTATATAAGAAAAATCTATTTCTTAAAGAATATATAAATATAAATAGAATACTCTATCATAATTTAAAAACTTATTTTAATTATATAGAAACAGATGCTTTTAAAAATATAATGTTTATTTAATTTTGTAAAACAAGGATAAAAAACTTTAATATTCAGTATAAATTGAAAAATACCGAAGTTTGTGCTATTATAAAACCACTTTTATTAAGGGGGATTTGTTATGGGGGAAGAATCATTTAAAGATTTTAGAAAAAAATATAAAAATAGACTTGATGATGATGACGTAATCAATATGTTACTAGATAATAAAATGAGAAATTATATCATTGAAAATGATGATTGTGATTTTTTAGCATTAATTGCTTCTTCTAATAGTGATCGATTAAGAGAATTTTATTTTAATGACCAGACATTACCTTATATAGTCCAATTGGGCAAATTTCCAAGAGTATTGTTTAGAAGTGATTTTTTCCCAAATAAAATAAAATTGTTTGATAATAATTTGTTTTTAAAATATTTGACCTTGGAATCGAATACTTATCATGTAATGAATCATATAGAAGAAGAATTAGGTAATCAAGAAGACAATTTAGAATTAACAAGATCATTAAAAGACGGATTAGATAAATTTATACGCTATTTACAACAGGATTTTATGAACAATATTAATAACGTTTCCATTTTTATGAAGAACCTTCCATATAAATTCTATAAAGAATTTTTAGATTATATTTTAGAAGATCTAAAACAAATTGCTACTGAAAATAAAGAAATGGTGTTTGATGAAATTTTTTCAAATGGATTTATAAGATGTAAGGTTATTTCATTTAAAGATTTAGAAAGTATTATTAATAAGTTTAAAGGAATTGATACTCTTTACTATTCTCCATCACTTCTTTTGGCTTTAATAAATAAAAGTGTTAATTATGATGGTTTAGCTATAAATGAACAAGAGTTAAATAGATTAAAAGATTATATATTTAACGATTCTTGTAAAGAAATATTTTTAAAGAATCTTAATTATAGTTCTCTTGAAAATTTATATAGGTGTTTTTCTCATGAAGTTATTGATTATTTATTAGATGAGAAAGGTTTAATAATCTTAGAAAATAATAATAAATTTGATGAATTATTCTGTACGAATATTCCATATGATCAATTAACTAAATTTAAGATATTTGCAATGCTACTATCTAAAAATTATACAGAAATTCAAGCTTTTGATTACAAAATAGATTTAATAGCACAATTTTTTACTACGAATGAATCTTTCTTTAATTTATTAAATAGTTATATTGAATTAGAAGATTATAGTCATTTTTTTAGAGTATTTACGAAATTATCTATTAAAGATCAACTAGAATATTTTCAAAATAACTCCAAAAAACTTTTAGAATTAAATAATAATGAACTATTTAAAGGCATGAAAAAGGATGTATATGAATTATTCAAAGATGTAGTGGATATTAAAAAATGGACGTTTTCTGCTTATGATTTAAATGCTTTGTTAGAGAGCAAAGATAATTATTCATTAGAGCAATTAGAAAACATTTTTAGTAATAAAAAAAACATATTCTCTATATTAAATGGTAAATATTTAGAAAGAACATATGAGATGATTTTAAGTTTAAATATTCCTAAATTAAACCAAATTTATATGAGTGAAGAAATTTTATCTTTTTTAAGAAATTCAAATAAATTAGATAAAATATACAACATAGTAAATAAATTAGAAATAGATATTCGTCCATTGTTATTGAATACTAATTGTTTGATTGATATTGGAGAAAAAGTAGAAGTTGAATCTATGAGACCCCGTTTAAGCCGTTATAACAAATTTCCTAGCAATGATTTTGGAAATGTTTATTTTTACTTTTTAGCAAATATTCCTAATTTAAAAGATAATGAAACATTATTTAAAATTTTAGATTTTTATTTAACAAATCCAAAATATTTATCTACCTTTTATCTTTTAAGGAGTGCGTTAAAAAAGGAAGTTTTGCAAGAATATTTCAATAGTAGAAAAGACTTGATTACAAAAATAGTACAAGAAAATCATAGCGATTTATCTTTGATTTTGGGAGACCTTCCTATCACTATAGGAAAAAATGAATTTTTTAAAGATAGAGAAAATGTGGCATTGTATTTAAATGGCATTGACTATGATAATTTGTTTCATGATGGTTTTGAAGGAAAATATAGATTAGATGAAAAAATTTTGAATGATAATCGATTTATTGAAAAATTTGTTGGTACTTATAGTAATGTAGAAAAATCACTAAGATTGGTTATAGATAATGAATTACTTATTCAAAAAATGCTTGCAAAAGTAAAATTATATAATGATATGAAAAATAGAATAGTAAATAGTTTAGGAGATACGGAAAGAGAATTTATAACGTATTTAGAAATTTTAATGAATAGTGGCATTCTTGTGCATGAAATAGAATTTTTAAAAGATATGATAGATGTTGTTTTTTTCAATAAAAGAATCCAAGAAGTATTTATTAAATATAAAAATAGAAATCTTGAAAAGATAAAATTAGAGATTTTAGACAATGTAATTAAAAATTCACAAGAAAATATTGCATCATCTATTACAAATCCACTCAATAAAAATATGGTTTATATGGAATATACCTTTAATGATAAAAAAGTTTTAATTCCAACTATTATATATGATAAAGAAAATTTTACATTTTTAGTAAGAAGAATGAACTCAGGAAAACATTTCTTTGATGGAAGTTATAGAGAAGGAATAGAGTATTATAGTACAATTACAGAAAAAAATAGATCTATGTATTATGGAGACTCAGGTATTAAATTTGGATATATTACCATTAATCCAAAAGATATTATTCAAGTAAATTCTTTTGATGCTATTTCTCAAAATTCTTATGAAGATAAATATATTGCACCATACATAAAATACCCTGAATGGATTTCTATGGAAGAATTAAATAAAAGAACCTTAAGAAGTAAAAGTTATAATGAATTAAGAATTAAAGGAAAATATATCCCAGATTTTGTGATTAGTTATGATGAACCAGATGAAACTACTTTAAGATATTCTTATGAGCATAGTACCCCAATGGTTAAAATTCTTACAAAAAAATATCCTGATGCAATAGAACAATTTGAAGATCCATATTCGGATTGGAAATAATTTTTTGATAAAAGATTTCAATAAAAAATAATATATTTATCGTAGATATAAAAAATTTAAATGTAATGTTGCTTAAAGGTGTAAAATTTGTCTATAAGTGTAAAACCCTTTTTACAAACGCACCGGATAGATACCAAACTCGGACTTGTACAGTTCAAGTTTTAATATTTATTGATATATGCTATAATAGTTAATAATTACAAAGGGAGGTTTTATAAATGGAAAAAGTTACTCATGATATAGAAAGTGAAATAAAATTAGTATCAATGTTAGGATATAATTTAATTGGACCAAATAATTCTAATCGTTGGCTAATTGTTGATGAGAATAATAATCAGGTTGGGTTTATACAATTTAAGAAGTTATTTAATAAAAATGTGAAAAAAGGTCACTCTAAAACTTATGGCTATCAAATAGAACTAAAAAGTAAAGATATTAATTATAAAGCAACAAGAAAAATTCAAAATGAAAGTGAAAAAATAGGTCCTGATTCTAGGTTTAATTACAAACTTGATATTAAAAGAGAAAATGGAGATATTGATCATATTGATATTAATGTTGGAAATTGTCCAAGTTTAACTTTATGGAGTAAAAAATATGGCTTTATGAATTTTAAAGTAGACTATGAGGGCTTATATTTAAATTATAAAAGCAAAACAGAAAACTTTAATATTGAGGAAACTTTAGTCTATAAAACAGATGGAGAGAAAGTAAGTAAACACCCAAAGGAATATTCTTATCAATTAAGATATTGTGATAAGTGCATGGAACTTAATGATGAAAATTTAAAAGGAATAAAAATTCGCGAAATAAATGGTACAAGTACTCCATATCAACAAAGTTATAATGAGATGAAATTGGTAGAAAATACTTGGATAAATGGAAAATTAAGAACGAATAAAGAAAATATAGTTGTTGGTAATGTTGAAGAAATGGTAGTTAAGCATGGAATGGGAATAGATGCTTTTAATCATTTTAGATTCTTAATAAATCAAATTTTACCTTTTAAACAAGAGGTTATTTCAGCAATGTTAGAAAACTACTTATGTAAAAGAGAAGAATTATCATTATTTGTGCCTGAATTAGGAACAGTAATTGAAAAATTAACGGAACAAAAAAGTAATAGTGATTGCAAAGAATTAGGATTAAAGAAATGCATGAGTGTGCATCAAAATTAACTAGAGAAAAGAGCATGGAATTGATTGCTGATCGTGAGGAATATATTCAAGACCAAATGCAAAAAATAGCAGCGGAAGAATATCAATCGGAAATATTAGAAATGTTAGAAGATGAGAATTATAATGATGAAGATTTTAGCAAAAGTTATGAAGGTAGAAATGTTTTTGAAATAAATTTATTTTTTTGTTTAAAAATTAAAGAAAATTTAGTATAAAACATTTATTTTTAAAAAATATTTTGATATTATATTAATTACCGAAAAGAGGCGATGATAATGAATGGATATCCAAGTATAGGTACAACGTATTTATTAAGAGACCCGATTAGTGATAAAATATTAGTGTGGGCAGTAATAGAAAATAATTTAAATGATCAAACTTCTACGTTATTAGTTGTAGAAGCTTGCCCAGAAAATGGTAAAAAAGCAAAAGTAGATGCCAAAAAGCTTTATGAAAGAGAACCAATAGGATCAATTTTACCAGTGGTAGGAAATATAGTAGTTGAAGATGGAATAGAATTTGTAAAACCAACTGAAGAAAAAGTACAATCAAAAGCATTGAAACTTAATAATACAGAAAGATAAAACAAAATTATTTATCATTTTAAACTTTGTGAAAAAAGTTGTAGATAACTATATCACTTGAACCAAATTGATAGTAAACTTGAACTAATACAGTTCGAGTTTTAAAATACTTTAATTTATATACTGATTTTTATAGTTTCAATTGATATATTTATCAAAATTTTTTAAAGAGTTAAATATTTTGCCAAAGGCAAAATGAAAGTGTATAATGTTTTTAGGTGATAATATGAAATTAGTAACTTTTCAATCGATAAATGCTTTAAAAAATTTAATAAGTAAAGGTTATTTAGAGTGTAATGAAAAATATATTGATAAAAAAAAATCAGGTTCTACTTATCAATGGGTTTTAGAAAAAATGAATCAAACCATAGAAAACAAATATAATGCTCCATATCCTATTTGGTGTTGGGTAAAATGTTACAATACGATTTGTCCTCCTAAACACAAAGGAGAGCCTGTAGATGGTTTTGATGTCAAAATAACTTTTCATAAAAATAAAGAAGATGTTTTTATTACTGATTTTAGAAGATATTCCTTTTTACTAAGCAATACATATATTCCAAATTCTTTAAAAGATAAAGAACAATTTGATAAAAAATTATGTAATTATAATATAACGAGTGATGAATTAAAAGCTGTTGTAAGAAAAGATAAATTTAATGTTCATAGACAAGACAAGGAATTTTTACAAATATGTGATGAAATTTACAAGAGTTTTGATAGATGTATAACTACTGATAGTGATATATTACAAGGTTGTGTTTGGAGAATTGATTTAGGAGAGATTGAAAAAATTGAATTTTTAACCGATAAAAATTATAGATATGGTTCTTTAAATTATATAAGAAGTAATGGTAAAAGAATCAATTGGAAAAAAGATTTTTATAAAAGACTAAAATAGCAAAATTTAAAAGTTGTAGATAACTATAAATTATGATAAAATTATGTTCGTAATGGAGGTACTATATGAAAGAAATATTAGAAAAATATATTGAAGTGGACAATCAATTTCAAAAATGTAGAGAAAAACAATGTGATGGCGAATTAGAATATAATGATCTTGATATGCAATTGTATTATGCATCTTTGAGCAGTTTTATTAAAGCAGCTAAAGAATATTATAAAAACGATGAATTAGAATTAGGTTCAGCTATGAAATTGTTTAATTCGGATAGAGAATTACAAGATGAATTAATGGAATATCAAAATAATAAATCTAATGGCAAAACTTTATAAAAAGATTATATAAATTAAAATATTTTATTATCTCATTTATAAGTATCGATAATTATTAATGTTTTTTAGTGAGTAATATTTATATATTATTTCGTATTAGGAAAAAGTTGTGGAAAATTACAACACTTGAACCAAATTGATAGTAAACTCGGACTTTTATAGTTCGAGTTTTAAAATACTTTAATTTATGATAAAATTATTTTAGCGATAAGGAAGGCACATTATGAATATAAACGAATTAAATAATTTAATAGAAATCGAAAAAATAAATGGCAATATTTCAGTAAAACAAATAAGTGATGGACATCATACATTTGATGATTTATACAAAAATAGATTGATTTTATTTTGTACTTTATGTAATACAAATCCCACTATATCTTGGAAATCAAGAAAACATTTTGATGAGGAAAAAGATCCTATGTTTAACGGAGATTTTATTGCTGGGATTAATACACCAGAAGGAATTGCTACTTATCACTTTAAATTAGAATTTTGGGATTTATTTCAAATTCCAGAAATCGAAAATGCACCAAAATATGATCATTATGATAATGCTACGGTTTTGAAAAGAATTTATTCTTTATCAAAAAAACACGAATAGAAGTTATCATACTTTTTTTTAGAATACAAAATTAGTTTCATAATATGTATGGGCTTTTTATTTGTTAAAATATAGTATATAATACTATTAATAAAAATACTTTTAGGAGAATTAAATATGAATGAAATTGAGTATAAGAAATTTTGTAAAAGATATGATCAATTTAAGAAAAACAATTTACCAACACCATTTTGGGATGAGGAAAGGCAAGTAAAAGAATATGTCTATTTTTATAATGGCAAATCGATTTTGAACGCTACAGAATCAAAAAATCAATTGGAAGTTCATTCAAAACTTTCTACTGCTTTAGGAGAAATTGCTTTTACTGGTTTTTATTATCCTTTTACGGATAGACATGTAATACAACAAAAAGATAAGATTGGAAAAATGGTTAAGAAATTTATTGTTGGGCATAATCATGCACATTCATTTGAAGAAGTGGTTGCAAGTCTTTATAATTCTCCGGAATCTTTTCATATTTCAAAAGAGGAAGAACCATTTTATAGCCAACAAGAGCTTGAGTATTTAAGAAGAATTCAAAAATATTTAGTATTTATTGGTATGAAGGATATAACTGTAGAGAATCCTTCAAAAAATCGATATCATAATAAAATACATTCTAAATATGAAACTGCTCTTATTTACAAATTTAGTGATTTTACTCTAGATAAAATAAGAAAAGGCGAAAAAGATTTTAGGGAAGTAAAATGGTTTCCAAAATATAGTCCTAAAATATATAAACCAAAAGAATATCAAGCCTTAATAGTGGACAAAAAAGACAATTTTAGAATGTTTATAGAATTTACTCATGAAGAAATAAAATTATATAAGGATATTAAAAACTTATGTGATAATAACAACAATTTTAAAGATGAGGATAAAGTTATTGTAAGGCATTTTAAAATAATAGAACTTTTCGAATAAGCCTATTAATTTAAATAAATAAATATGGTAAAATAATACATATGTGGGTGGTTAAGAATGCAAATCTATAATAAATTAGTAAGAGATAAAATACCTGAAATTATAGAATCAAATGGAGAAGTACCTATAACGCATATTTTATCTGATGAAGAATATAAAAAGGAATTAGAAAAAAAGTTGTATGAAGAGTATCAAGAGGTATTAAATGCAACAGGAAAAAATAGAATTGAAGAATTAGCCGATATGTTGGAAATTATGAAATATTTAGCTAAACTTGAAAATGCTACTTTAGACGATGTTCTTGCTATTGCCAATGCAAAAAGTTCAAAAAGAGGAGCTTTTGATAAGAAAATATTTTTAGAAAATGTTATAGAAAGTAACGAAGAAAAATAATAAAAATTAAGGAAGTTTTATCATGAAACTAGATGATTTTATCAATACATTTATACAAGAAGAGCATATTCCTATAAGAATCCAACACATATTAAAATCAAAATCTTTTCAAAGTCTAGAAGAATTTTATCAATTTTATGAATGTGTTTATTTACTATATTGCAGTACTTTATTATTTCCTAACTCTTTTGTTGCTTTTTATCCTATTATTGAAGAAAGAATAGCAAGTAAGTCTTTTTCTTGTCATTTATCAGGTGCTTTAATTAAAAAAGGAGAAAAATATTTATCTTATCATCCGTTTATTGAAAATTTACATACCCATAGAGTTTATGTTACAAATAAGGATATAAAAACCTGTACGGAATTTTATTCTATGCTTCCTGTAACTATTGGTATGTATGAAGAATGGTATAGAAAATTAAAAAATAGTTATTATGAACCTCAAGATAGCAATACAATTGATTTTTATAATTTAAGTGTAGAATGTGGAGATACTTGTTTGGATTTATATCCGTTACGCTCTAGAAAAAAAATAAGAATTACTTAAAATTCTTACGGATAAAAGTGCAAAGTTCATCTAAAGAATGGCTTGGTATTTTTGCTTCTAAATGATTCGTAAGCGTTTTTTGTAATTCTTTATTGTTTAAAAGGAAGAGTGCAGTATCTGCTACTTTCTTTTTTTTTGTTTCGAGTAATGCTAATTGGTTTTCACTAAAATATTTTGCGTTGTAAGTCTCAACTCCCGGTATAGGAAAAATATGAAGGATTGGTTTTCTTAATACGGAAACTTCCGTAGTAGTAAGACCACCTGGTTTTGTTAGAACGATATCGGCAATGGAAACATATTCTAAAACATTGGAAATAAATTTTAAAACTTGCAAACGTTCATCCTTTAAGGTAGAAAGTTTTTGATACAATTTTTCATTTTGACCACATATAACGATTAATCCTGTATCACTATCCATTTTTTTTAATAAATCTTTTACTACTTTAGGAATAGGACCAAATCCCATAGAACCACTCATCAATAAAATAGTTTGTTTATAAGAAATATTTAGTTTTTTTCGCAAAACATCTTGATGAAGTTCAGGCATAAATATGGGAATTCCAAAGGGTAAGAGTTTTTCTTTGGGCAGCATCATACGTAAATAATCACTTTCTAAATCCTTGGTAGGAATCACATAATAATCTGCTTTTATTTCATTGGTAAATGGAATACATTTATAATCGGTTCCGACAAAGAAAAAGGGAATACTCATTTCTTTTTTAAGTTCGGTAAGAGCAAGAGCTGGGTATAAATGGGTACAAATACATAAATCATAGTGTTCTTTTAAAATTAAATCTTTTACACGTTCTTTTCCATATTTATTTAAGATGTAAATCGGAGAGGTTAACTTTGTTTTATTATAAAGTTCTCCAAGTTTATAGATTCCTTCAAAAAGTTTTCCATTTCCAAGTAGGGA
The DNA here is from genome assembly GCA_947632355.1 of uncultured Bacilli bacterium. Classification (GTDB taxonomy): domain Bacteria; phylum Bacillota_I; class Bacilli_A; order RF39; family UBA660; genus MGBC108787. Next base: position 1,293 of record CANROY010000031.1, on the reverse strand, counting down.
TTTATAGTAGAATTGTTCTACAATCTTTTTCTTTTTGGGATCAAATAGACTTAAATAGTCTTGAAAGTGGGCATCTATGTTAGATTGATTTAAACCCTTTACAATATTTTTCGCCGCCGTATTATGTCCTCCACCGGTAGAACAACTAAGAACTAAGACTTTCACTATTTTTCACCTTCTAACTTGTCTAAATGAATATACATATCATTTAAATAATCATAACCAAAATGGGTATCTAAAAAATCTTCATAAGGATTTTTAGGTGGAAGTCCTTTTGTATATTGTTTTACACGATGAAAAGCACAAATGGTTAAAATCGTATCGAAAAGTAAGAAAACGAGTAGAAAGTACATCAAGATTTTTCCAAATTTGTTGGCTAATTTGCTTGTAATCTTTTTAAAAATCGGATAGATCAGTTTTATCCAAATAATGCCTAAAACGCCCCAAAATAAGCTATATAAAAGACATACACGACCATTGATATTAAAAGGAAGATTGGAGTAATCCCAAGCACAAAATCCCATCACCAGTTCCATTCCAAAACTCATAATATATTCTAAAACGGTTCCACTTAAATAGGAAATCAAAAAGATTTGCCACCACTTTTTTTTATCGAAACGTTCTAAAAGGACGGTTAGAGCAACTCCTCCAAAACCATACGCTAAACAAAAGGGCCCTAAAACTAAAGAGGAATGATTTACAAAGATTCCTTTACGTACATAGAAAAACAAAAATTCGACAAGCCAACCAAAAATCGAACTAATGATGAAAATATAAAATAAATCTTGAAAACTGCTTTTCTTTTTCATACTACCACTATATGTATTATAGCAAAAAGAATGTGAAAATAAAATGACTAAAAAAAAGAACTTATTTGTTCTTCTTAGACTTTAATTCATCACGTATTTCTTTTAATAAAGATAATTCGGTTTCAACGACTTCTTCATGTTCTTCTTCTTTTTTATGACGATGTCCAATTTTTGATAATTCATTAATAAATTTAACAAATAGAAAAACACAAAAAGCAACAATTAGAAAATCAATGACATTTTGAATGAAAGCACCATACATAATACGAGCATCCCCTAGTTGAATAGATAAATTACTGAAGTTAATTCCACCTAAAATCATTCCAATAATAGGCATTAAGATATCATCCACTAAACTAGATACAATGGTACTAAAAGCTCCACCAATAATGACACCGACAGCTAAGTCAACGACATTTCCACGTGATATAAATTCTTTAAATTCTTTAATCATAATAACCTCCAACTAAATTATAGCATAATC
>CANROY010000030.1 GCA_947632355.1 uncultured Bacilli bacterium | reverse complement strand
GAAAAAGAAGATTAAAAATCTCACTCATTAATCTTCTTTTTGGTGTTTTAATTTATTTTAGCTGTGAATAGTAACAAAAATATACTTATAATGGCATTAAATAGCAAATATTTAATGTTTTTTTATGGACTTTTTGTTATAATATTTTCAAGAAAGAGAGAGACTATGAAAAAATATATTCCGAATATCTTAACCATATCGAGAATACTTGCAACGCCCTTAATCCTTTACTTTGGTATTCAAAAACAATTTTTGCTTTTAATTGTTATTGGAGGATTAATTGCCTTTACGGACTTTTTAGATGGTAAATTAGCACGTCTTTGGAAAGTCAAAAGTGAACTGGGGGCTAAGTTAGATGCCATAGCTGATAAATGTTTTGCACTATCTTTGCTCGCTATTTTAATTTATTACAATCACTATTTTTTCTATGTTCTTGTCTTAGAAGGATTGATTTCCTTATTTAATATCTATGTGTTTTATAAATACAAAGTTGTGCAATCTTTAATGATTGGTAAAATTAAAACTTGGGTTATTTTTATAACGATTTTACTTGGGTTTGCAAATATTTTATTAGATGGAAAATTACCTATTACGATATTTGTAAATATAACAGCCATTTTTCAAATTGCTAGTTTGATTCAATATGTGAATTCCTATGTCGTGTTAAAAAGTCAAAAAAAAAACGACCAACTCTTGAATAAAGAATACTTGCGTATTGTAAAACCAATTTTGGATAATAAAGAATTTAAAAAAAGAAAAGAATTTCCCCATCATTATAATGAAAGTGTTTATGACCACGTTTTACGAGTTTCCTATGATTGTTTTAAAATAGGAAAGAAAAAGAATTTGGACTATAAAGCCTTAGCCATAGCGGGTTTACTACACGATTTCTATGATAAACCTTGGCAAAGCGATTTTGAGAAGAAACCTTTTTTTCAAAAGCATGGATTTACCCACGCGGAAAATGCAAGGTGTAATGCGAAAAAATATTTTCCAAAACTCATGAATGAAAAAATTGAAAGTATGATCAGTACCCATATGTTTCCTTTAAATAAAAGGATTCCTAAATATAAAGAAAGTTGGATTTTAACCCTAGTTGATAAAGCCGATTCTTTAGACTTTTTGTTTCATCCTTTATTGATGAGCAAAAAGATACGCAAAAGTACACAAAAAAAAGGAAATAGAGTGTCAAAATAGGCACTTTTTTTTGTCAAATAAAGTTGGATTTGTTATAATGAGTATGGTGAAAGATATGGCAAAGAAGAAAAAATCAAAAGAAGAAAGTGCAAATAAATTTGAATATAGTGTAGAACTTACAGGATTAATTCTTATCCTTATTGGTTTAATTGGTTTTGGTTTTGGACCTGTCGGAGCCATATTAAAAGAATTTGCTATGTTTTTACTTGGAGAATGGTGGTTTTGTGTCCTTATCTTAGTTTTAGCTTTAGGGATTCATATGTTAATCAAACGAAAACTACCGAATTTTATTTCTTCGAAATTAATAGGAATCTATATTTTAATCTTTGTTGTATTAGTATTATCTCATATGACATTTGTAAGAACGGTCGAAAAACCGGCAAGTATTTTTAGTGAAACGATTAACAATTATATGGATCGTATGGAATCCATTAATAAAGCGGAAATTCTAACGAGTACCGGACAAACTTCTATAGTGATTGGTGGAGGAATTTTAGGAGCTGCTAGTTCGTTTTTAGTCTCTGTTTTATTTGGTATTACGGGAACGTATATCGTTATTACAATACTCACCATTTTTGGTCTTATTATGATTTTCAATATTAATATTGGAAGTTTCTTTAGCAATCTATTTAAGAAACGTTCAAAAGAAAAGAAAAACAGTTCTAACGACTTAGTTCCAATTACCGGTGCAGAAGAGGATGATAAGATTGTGATTACAAGTGTGGAAGAGTTAAAACCACATCCTACACCTTCAGAGCCAAAATTAATCGAGAGTAGTGAAATGCGTAATGAACCAGTAAATTCAACGTATAAATTACCACCTCTTACATTATTAGATGAGGTAACTCGTAATAAAAAAGTAAATTCTACTGAGTTTATTCGTAGTAATAAAGAATGTCTAGAACGTGTATTAAACGATTTCCAAATTCAAGGAAAGGTTGTAGAAATTCACGTTGGTCCTGCTGTTACCCAATACGAAGTTGTTGTACCAACAGGTACGAAGTTGAGTCGCGTAAGTTCTATTAATAAAGAAATTGCTCTTGCTCTTGCTGCGAAAGATGTTCGTATTGAAGCTCCAATTCCTGGTAAAAGTACTATTGGTGTTGAAATACCAAATAAAGAAGTAAGTAGTGTTAAGATAAAAGAAGTAATTGGAGATGCCAATCCTGAAAAAATTAAAAAAGGTTTACTTGTTACTTTAGGAAAAGATATTGCAGGACGTACCATTAACGCTGATTTAACGACAATGCCTCACCTACTAGTTGCAGGTTCTACAGGTAGTGGTAAATCTGTTTGTATTAATAGTATTATTATTTCTCTTTTAATGCATTACAGGCCTGATGAAGTAAAACTTGTTTTAGTAGACCCAAAGCAAGTTGAACTATCGAATTACAATGGTATACCCCATTTACTTGCCCCTGTTGTAACAGACCCTAAAAGAGCAAGTCTTGTTTTACAAAAAGTAGTAGGGGAAATGGATCGCCGTTATAAAGTATTAGCAGAAAAAGGGGTTAAAAATATTGCGGATTACAACAAAAAAATTGAAAGTGAAAATGAACGTCATCCAAATAACCCTCAAGCCAAAATGAATTATTTAGTTGTCATTGTGGATGAAATGGCCGATTTAATGATTGTTGCCAGAAAAGAAGTAGAAGATTCCATCATGCGTATTACCCAACTTGCTCGTGCGGCCGGAATTCACTTAATTGTAGCAACCCAAAGACCATCTACGGATATTATTACGGGTGTTATTAAAACGAATATTCCATCACGTATTGCTTTTTCCGTTGCCAGTTACATAGATTCTCGTACCATACTAGATGCACCGGGAGCAGAAAAACTACTTGGAAAAGGAGATATGCTTTATCAACCAATGGGAGCACCATTCCCAACTCGTATTCAAGGTTGCTATATTTCGGATGATGAAATTGAACGTATTATTAAATTTGTTAGTAAACAACAAGAAGCAAGTTATGATGAATCCTTAATGAATGTGGGTAGTGAATCCACTGATTCCGTTAGTGGTGTTGCTCCATTTAACGATGATACGGATGACCCAATTTATGATGAAGTTGTTAAATTTGCTTTAGAAACGGGTAAGGTCAGTGCATCCCTTTTACAAAGAAGATTTAGACTAGGTTACAATCGTGCAGCAAGAATAGTTGATTTATTAGAAGAAAGAGGTATAATAGGACCACAAAATGGTTCTAAACCAAGAGAAGTTTTAGTGAAACTTAAAGATGAAGAACCGAATGAGTAGGAAAGAAGTGAAGACTATGTTAAGTTGCTATGCTTGTGTAAATGAAGAAGCCATTCGTTTAAGAAAAGAAGAAAAAGACCCGTATAGAACGGATTTTTTTCGTGATATTGATCGTATTATTTATTCCTTAAGTTATACAAGATATGCAGATAAAACCCAAGTGTTTAGTTACAATGAAGATGACCATATTACAAAACGTATGATACACGTTCAATTGGTAAGTAAAATTGCTAGAACCATTGGAAGAAACTTAAAATTAAATGAAGATTTAATTGAAGCAGCAGCTCTTGGTCATGATTTAGGACACGTTCCTTTTGGTCACGTTGGAGAAAGTATTTTAAATGAAATCAGTTTAGAAAATAACGAAGGGTATTTCAATCATAATATAGAAAGCGTTCGTGTTTTAATGAATCTAGAACAAAATGGACGTGGAAGAAACATAACGGTTCAAGTTTTGGATGCCATTATGTGTCATAACGGAGAACTTCCTTTAAATGAATATCGTCCAGTTAAGAAAACAAAAGAAGAGTTTTTAGAGGAATATAAACAATGCTATGTGGATAAGAAAATGATTAAAAAATTAAGACCTATGACATTAGAAGGTTGTGTTGTTCGAATCAGTGATATTATTGCTTACATTGGAAAAGATATTGAAGATGCTATTCGTTTAGGGGTCATCAAAAAAGAAAACTTACCAAAAAATATTACAAAGTTAATTGGTGTAGAAAATAAAAATATCGTAAATACATTTGTAAGTGATGTGATTAAAAATAGTAAAGGAAAACCTTATATTAAAATGAGCAAACCTATTTTTAAAGCTTTAGTGGATTTAAAAGCCTTTAATATGGAAAATATTTATTTAAAAGCTAATACGAAACAAGAGATTAAAATGTATGAAAAAATGTTTAGAACTTTATTTGATAAGTATAAGAATGATATTGAAACGCATAATACAAAATCCGAAATTTATAAAAAGTTTTTAAATGGGATGACAGAAGACTATTTAAAAAATACCACTATAGCCCGTAAAGTCATTGACTTTATTGCAGGTATGACAGATGACTATATGAAAAAATGCTACGATAATTGTAGCAAATAATTATTTATTTTGATATTTAATGATATCCTCTATGGTGCAATGTAAGTAATTGCAAAGTCTTGCTAGAACATAGAGATCAATTCTTACAATATCGCCGTTCATAATTCTTTTAATGACTTTAAAATCTGTATCGGTATCTCGCATCAGTTTATTAATACTGATGTTTTTTTCTTGCAATAAATTTCCTAATTTAAAAAGATAAATTCCCTTTTCAATTTCTACTTTTTTAATGTTTTCCATAGTCCTTCCTTCTTTAAAAAAATTGTAACAAGGTTATTGGCTACTTGACTATTGGCTATATAGCCAGTATAATAAAAATAGAAGGTAGGGACAAATGATAAAATTAAAGAAATTCACAAAGAATAAGAAACTAAAAACAATCTTTATGGGAAGTATAGTAGGAATTTTACTTATTGTTGGAGGTATAAGTCTATATCGAAGTTTTGCCATGTATAAAGAAGAAAAAACGTTTGATGTCTTAAATGGAACAGTACCTGATTTTGTATATAAAGAATCTATATTAAATGGAGCATATCCAGTATTAAAAAGTTCGACAGGTGCAAAACTAATACCTGTAACTATTGATGAAAATGATGGAACAGTAAGAAAAGCAGACATAAAAGATGAGTGGTATAACTATGAAGATAAGAAATGGGCAAATGCCGTCATACTTGTAGATGGTGCAACAGAACCAAAGAATGATGAAGAAATACCTGAAGAAAATATAGAAAGTTATTTTGTATGGATACCGAAATATAAATACAAAATACAAACACTAGAAACAAGTGATACGGGTAGTGAAAAAGCTTTTGAAATACAATTTGGGCTAGAAGATACAACAGATACAAATGAAAGTTGTGCAACCCCAAATAAGAGTGGAGATAATGGGAAATGCCAAAGTGATTATTGGATGACTCACCCTGCATTTACAGCATTTACGGGCAGTCATGGAATGTGGGTAGGAAAATTTGAAACAGGAGAGAGTGGTGTAAAGACTTCAGGAGCAACAAAAAGGGAAATTTATAGTTTCGAAGATATATCCAAAATAGTAGTAAAACCTAATCAATATTCATGGACAAATACAAATCAATCTACAATGTATCAATTAGCATTTAATTATCAAAGAGACTTAGACAGTCATATGATGAAAAATACGGAATGGGGTGCTGTTGCTTATCTAACTCAAAGTATCTATGGTAGATGTACAAACAGTATATCTTGTACAGAAGTCACTATAAATAGCAATAGTAATTATCAAACAGGATATACGAATACTTCAGTAGCATATCCAAGTAGTAAAGATGCAAGCACAACGGGAAACATTACGGGAGTATATGATATGGCTGGTGGAGCTTGGGAATATGTCATGGGAGTAATGAAGGATGCAAATAATAGTGGATATCTATTTGCTCAAAGTGGATTTAATTCTAGTACTTTTCCGTTTGATAATCAAGAAAATAATAAAAAATATTATGATGTTTATATATATGATACAAAAAACAATACTTATAATAGAAGAATCTTAGGAGATGCAACAGCAGAAACAAAATTTTGGAATGATGATTGGGCAATTTTTGTTTTCTCTGATGGCCCATGGGTTAGACGGGGTGGCTATAAGGGTATGACATCTAATGCAGGGGTCTTCAGTTTTTATAGTCATATTGGAGCTGCAACAAACTTGAATAGTTTCCGTATTGCCTTAACACCATAGTTAAAATTTGCAAAATGTATAAAAATCTATTATAATCAAAATGTAAGTGTTACCGAGATTAGGTAACGCTCACGTGTTTGCAAGCGTTATATTACTTTCGTAATATAGCGTTTTTATGTTATATTAAACGTAATATAATTACGAATAATAAAACTATAATTACTAGAAGAACTAGTATACAAAAATGTAAACTTTCTTTGTTCATAACTACTCACTCCTTCTTGCCCTTTCAAAAACCAAAATGATCCCCTAATAAGGAAGATAGAAAAATGGATAGTAAACGCCACCCTTTCTCGGTAACGGTGAGATATTATAGAGTAAAATAATTTAATTTCAAGCATTTCGACATAACTAGAACGAACTTATCAATTTGCGACAAAATAGGACAAAAAAATTTAATCTTTGTTTCTTTTGCTTGCAAAAGAAAAATTTTGTGTTAGAATATCATAGCAAGAAAGAAGTGGGTTTTATGAGTTATACTTTTGACGAAAAGAATTTTTATGGGAAAGAATTAATTATTACTGATAATACTAATATTCTTACTGGCTTTTGGGCAAAAAATAAAAAATGGATTTCAGATGTTGATATTTCGGAAATTCCGTTTCATCTATATCCAAATATATTATTAGAACTTCAAGAAGGCTTTTTAGCAATTGGTTTTGTAAAAGAGCATAAAGAATTTTATGGAATTTTTTTTGATGAAGAAGGACATTCAAAGTGTTATAGTACGAGTTATTCTGTTTTAGATCTTTTATATAATTTAAATAATGTTCTTATATATATGCAAGAACAAAGCGGATTAAAAATGTAGAAAAGTCGTTTTAAAACGATTGACTTTTCTTTTGAAAATATATTATAATTTTGAGTATAGTTTAGTCGTTTGAATAAAGAGGATGATTTTTTGGAACATTATTTTACAAATAACGAAAAATTAAAAAGTGAATTAAGAGTGATACCTTATCAATACCGGGGATATTCTTTTGCTTTTACAAGTGATAATGGAGTATTTTCGAAAAATAAAATTGATTTTGGTAGTAGGCTTTTAGTAGAAACATTTTTAGAGCAGAAAAAGGAATGTGCAAGTATTTTGGATGTTGGTTGTGGCTATGGCTTTATGGGTATTGTTGCTGCAAAATTTTTGCACACTAAAGCCGTTTTAGTCGATATTAACAAACGGGCCATTCACTTAGCAAAGATAAATGGAAGCAAAAACGAAGTGGAAATCGAAGCAATAGAAAGTAATATCTATGAACAAGTAAATGGTACGTTTGATGTCATTCTTACCAATCCACCGATACGAGCAGGAAAGAGTGTGGTGGTGGAAATACTTGAAAAAGCTCAAGAACATTTGAAGCCGAATGGTGAATTATGGTTCGTTATTCGTAAAGACCAAGGAGCAAAAAGTATAGAAAAATTAATAAAAGAGATATATACATTAGAAATTGTAAAAAAAGAAAAAGGTTTTTTCATTTTTCGAGCAAAAAAGAATTGACACGACTTGTAATTACTGATAAAATTATAAATTGGTGACGTGTTAATTTTTTGATAAATTAGGGTTATTTGAAAAAAATATTTGGATGGGGTGAAATCGTGGCTTATAAAGTTAAAAAATTCGGTGATTACGCCGAAAGAAGAAGTTTTTCAAAATCAAAAAACACTATGGAACTTTCGGATTTATTGGAAATCCAAAAAAAATCTTACCAATGGTTCTTAGAGGAAGGTATTAAAGAGACATTCGAAGAATTATTCCCTGTAGAGAGTTTTACAGGTAATGTGACCATCGACTTTGGTGACTATTCTTTTGACACGCCTAGATATTCTGTAAAAGAATCAAAGGAAAGAATGGTAAACTATGCTGCACCATTAAAGGTTCAAGCAAGAGTATTTATCCATGAAACAGGAGAAGTAAAGGAACAAGAAATCTTCTTAGGAGATATGCCTTTAATGACGGATGCAGGGACATTTATTATTAATGGAGCAGAACGTGTTATTGTCTCACAATTAGTTCGTTCTCCAAGTATCTACTTTAAACGTGAAATCGACAAGAATGGACGTCGTATTATTTCTGGTGAAGTAATACCAAACCGTGGTACTTGGTTGGAATACGAACTTGATGCTCGTGATATTATGTACGTAAGAATCGACCGTACAAGAAAAGTACCTGCTACAACCTTCTTAAGAGCACTTGGTTTATCAAGTGATGAAGATATCAAAAGTGTCTTTGGAGATAATGCTTACTTAGAAAATACAATTCTTAAGGATAGTACCAAAAATACGGATGAAGCACTTATTGAAATCTATGAAAAATTACGTCCAGGAGAACCTGCTACTTTGGATTCTGCTAAGAACCAATTAGTAACGAGATTCTTTGATCATTTCCGTTATGATCTTGCTAAAGTTGGACGTTATAAATTTAATAAAAAATTAAATGTTGCAGATCGACTTTTAAATGCAACCCTTGCTATGGATATTAAAGATGGTAAGACCGTTGTTGCGAAAAAAGGTACAGTGGTTACTAAAGAACTTTTAGAAAAAATTAAACCTGTTTTAAAAAATGGATTTGGTGTTAAAGAAGTAACCATCAATGAAGAATTAGATACATATAATAAAGTACAAGAAATCTTAGTCTATGATAAACAAAATCCAGAAAAAGTAGTAAAAATTATTGGTAATGATCAAACAATCGATATTAAAAGACTTACCATTTCTGATATCTATGCCTCTATTTCTTATTACTTAAATTTACATGATGGATTTGGTAATGATGATGAAATCGACCATTTAGGAAATCGTCGTGTTCGTCAAGTAGGGGAATTAATTCAAAATCAATTTAAAACTGGTATGTCTAGAATGGAAAGAGTTATTCGTGAACGTATGACTACTCAAGAACTAGATTCTGTTACACCAAAATCTTTAATTAATATTCGACCTGTTACGGCGATATTAAAAGAATTCTTTGGGTCAAGCCAATTATCTAAATTTATGGACCAAATTAACCCAATTGCTGAATTAACCGATAAAAGACGTTTATCTAGTTTAGGTCCAGGTGGATTATCAAGAGACCGTGCTGGAATGGACGTTCGTGACGTTAACGCAAGCCACTATGGAAGAATTTGTCCAATCGAATCTCCTGAAGGACAAAACATTGGACTTATTACTTCTTTAGCAGGATATGCAAAAATTAATGAATATGGATTTATTACAACTCCATATAGAAAAGTTATCAATGGCGTTGTTCAAATGGATGATGTTGTTTATATGACTGCTGATGAAGAAGCAGACTTCTATATTTCACAAGCAACTGTTAAGTTGGATGATAACAATCGTATTGTTGAAGACGAAGTATTAGTTCGTATTAATGGCGATAACGTTATGTGTAAACGTGAAGACGTTAACTTTGTGGATGTTGCTCCAAGTCAATTAGTTGCGATTACAACAAGTTGTATTCCATTCTTGGATTACGATGATGCGAACCGTACGCTTATGGGTGCCAACATGCAACGTCAAGCCGTTCCACTATTAACTTGTGATTCTCCAATCGTTGGAACAGGTGTTGAACACGTAGCAGCAAAATATTCAGGAAGTACCGTTGTATCTAAAACCGATGGTGTTGTTGAATATGCCGATGCTTTAAAAATCGTGATTAAAAACGCAAAAACAACGGAAACATACTACTTAGCAAACTTTGAAAGAACGAATGCATCAAGTAGTTTAAATCATCGTCCTTTAGTTAAAAAAGGTGATAAAGTTCACGCCGGACAAGTTATTGCCGATGGACCAAGTACCCAAAATGGTGAACTTGCTCTAGGTAAAAATATGACCGTTGCTTTCATGACCTATAATGGGTATAACTACGAGGATGCAGTCATCTTAAACGAAAGATTAGTAAAAGATGATGTATATACATCTTTACATATTGAACGTTATGAAATTCAATGTCGTGATACAAAACTAGGACCAGAAGAAATTACAAGAGATATTCCAAATGTTGGAGAAGAAGCTCGTAAGAACTTAGATGCTGAAGGTATTGTAAGAATCGGTACCGAAGTAAAAGAAGGCGACATCCTAGTTGGTAAAGTTACACCAAAAGGTGTTCAAGAATTAACGAGTGAAGAAAAATTGTTACACGCTATATTTGGAGAAAAAACGCGTGAAGTTCGTGATACCTCATTACGTGTAGAACACGGTGCTGATGGTATTGTCCATGATGTTAAAGTCTATACGAAAGAAAATAGCGATGATATGCCTGCAGGTGTATTTAAAATTATTCGTGTTTACATTATTCAAAAACGTAAAATCCAAGTTGGAGATAAGATGAGTGGACGTCATGGTAACAAAGGTGTTATCTCTCTAGTCTTACCAGAAGAAGATATGCCATACTTACCAGATGGTACTCCTGTTGATATCATGTTAAATCCACTTGGTGTTCCATCTCGTATGAACATTGGACAAATCTTAGAAGTTCACTTAGGAATGGCTGGTAAACGTTTAGGTGTTAAATACGCAACTCCAGTATTTGATGGAGCAAACTTAGATGATATTCATGAAGAAATGAAAGAAGCCGGAATGAGTGAAGACGGAAAAGTAGAATTAATCAATGGACGTACCGGTGAACCATTTGAAAACCGTATCAATGTCGGTGTTATGTATATGGTAAAATTACACCACATGGTTGATGATAAATTACATGCTCGTGCAACAGGACCTTATTCACTTGTTACCCAACAACCACTTGGTGGTAAAGCCCAATTTGGTGGACAAAGATTTGGAGAAATGGAAGTTTGGGCATTATATGCTTATGGTGCTGCTCACGTTCTACAAGAAATCTTAACCATTAAATCCGATGATGTGGTTGGACGTGTTAAAGTTTATGAAGCCTTAGTAAAAGGTAAAACCGTAAATCAAGCGGGTGTACCAGAAAGCTTTAGAGTATTAATAAAAGAATTCCAAGCTTTAGGATTAGATATTCAAATTCTTGACCAAGAAGACCATTTACTAGACTTAAAAGAAATTGAAAAAGATGAAGAAAAAGAAGATACCATTCGTATTGATGAAATTGATTTAAATGAAAAAGAAGAAACTCCTGAAGAACCTGTAGAACCAGAAACTTCAGAGGAAGACAACTATCAAGAAGAAAACGAAGAAGATGAATTTGAAGAAACGGATTTAGATGATTTGGAGTTCCCAGAGAACTTGGATGAAGAAGATTTGGAAGGTGGTGATATCCTATGATAGAAGTTAATAATTTTAAAGGAATAAAAATAGGTATCGCAAGCCCCGAAAAAATTCGTGAATGGTCTTATGGAGAAGTTAAAAAACCAGAAACCATTAACTATCGTACTTTAAAACCAGAACGTGATGGATTATTCTGTGAAAAAATCTTTGGACCTACCAAAGACTATGAATGTAGTTGTGGTAAATACAAAAGATTAAGATACAAAAATGTTGTCTGTGATCGTTGTGGAGTAGAAGTTACAAAATCAAAAGTACGTCGTGAACGTATGGGACATATTGAACTTGCGAGTCCTTGCTCTCATATTTGGTTCTTTAAAGGTGTACCTTCTAAAATGGGTCTAGTTCTTGACATGTCTCCAAGAGATTTGGAAGAAGTTTTATACTTTGTAAGTTATGTTGTACTAGATCCGGGAAATGCTCCTCTTGCTAAAAAACAAACTTTATCTGATAAAGAATATAGAGCCTATTATGAAAAATATGGAAATACTTTCAAAGTAGGAATGGGTGCTGAAGCTATCCAAACCCTACTTAAAGAAGTAGATATTGATAAAGAAGTAGAAAATTTACGAAAAGAATTAGAAGATGCAACCGGACAAAAACGTATTCGTCTAGTAAAACGTCTAGACTGCCTAGTTGCTTTCCAAGAATCAAACAACAAACCAGAATGGATGATTTTAACCGTTCTTCCTGTTATTCCACCTGAACTTCGTCCAATGATTCAACTAGATGGTGGAAGATTTGCTACAAGTGATTTAAATGACTTATATCGTCGTATTATTAACCGTAACAATCGTTTAAAGAAATTACTTGAACTTGGAGCACCAACCATCATTGTTCAAAATGAAAAACGTATGCTTCAAGAAGCTGTCGATAGTCTATTTGATAATGGACGTCGTGGTCGAAGTGTAACAGCAGCAGGAAACCGTCCTTTAAAAAGTTTAGCAAGTATGCTAAAAGGAAAACAAGGTCGTTTCCGTCAAAACTTACTAGGTAAACGTGTTGACTATTCTGGACGTAGTGTTATCGTTGTTGGACCAAACTTAAAAATGTACCAATGTGGTATTCCAAAAGAAATGGCTCTTGAGCTATTTAAACCACATGTTATTCATGGTCTTGTTGAAAGAGGACTTGCTCATAACATTAAGGGTGCTAAAAAATTAATTGAGTCTAGAGATGACCAAGTATGGGATGTTGTAGAAGATGTAATAACGGAACATCCAGTTATGCTTAACCGTGCACCAACCCTACATAGACTTGGTATTCAAGCCTTCGAACCAAAACTAGTTGGTGGTAAAGCCATTCGTTTGCATCCACTTGTATGTACTGCATTTAACGCAGACTTCGATGGAGACCAAATGGCTGTTCACGTACCTTTAAGTGAAGAAGCAAAAGCAGAAGCCAGAATTTTAATGTTGGGTGCTAATAACATCTTAAACCCTAAAGATGGTAAACCAATCGTTACACCATCACAAGATATGGTACTTGGTAACTGCTATTTAACAATTGAAAAAGCAGGAGAACCAAATGAAGGTAAAGCCTATAAAAATGAAAACGAAGTCTTAATGGCTTATGAAAGAAAAGAAATTACCTTACATACAAGAATTGTTGTTCCGGTAAATTCATTCAAACATAAACTATTTACTGATGACCAAAAAGATAAATACTTAGTAACCACTTGTGGTAAAATCATATTCAATGAAATTTTACCAGATTCATTCCCATATATTAATGAACCTACAAAAGCGAATATTGAAGGAATTACCCCAAGTAAGTATTTCTTAGAAATGGGAACAGATTTAAAAGATGCCATTTCTAAAATGGAACTTGTTCAACCATTTGTTAAAAAGACTTTACAAAATATCATTGCCCAAGTATTTAAAAGATACAAAACAACCGAAACTTCTATTATGCTAGATAAATTAAAAGACTTAGGATTTAAATATTCTACGGTTGCTGGTATAACCGTTTCTGCTGCTGATATTAAAGTCAGTGAGAAAAAGGAAGAAATCATTGCCGAGGGTAAAGAAATTGTTGATAAAATTAATAAACAATTTAAACGTGGTTTAATTACCGAAGAAGAACGTTACAATAATGTCATTCAAACTTGGACACAACAAGGTGATAAAATTAAAGCCGAACTTCAAGCAATGGCAGATGGAGACTATGATAACCCATTATTTATGATGATGAACTCAGGTGCTCGTGGATCTATTTCCAACTTCGTTCAACTTTCTGGTATGCGTGGATTAATGGCAAAACCAGATGGTTCTACCGTTGAAATTCCAATTACTTCAAACTTTATGGAAGGACTTAACGTATCTGAATTCTTCTTATCAAGCCATGGTTCAAGAAAAGGTTCTGCTGATACAGCCCTTCGTACTGCGGATTCTGGATACTTAACAAGACGTTTAGTTGATGTTGTACAAGATATCATTGTTCGTGAATACGATTGTGGTTCTATCAATGGTGTAGAAGTTTATGATTTAATTAATGATAAAGATGGTTCTGTTATTGAACCACTTGCTGAACGTATTTTAGGTCGTTTCACTGCTCAAAAGATTATTAATCCTGAAACAAAAGAATTAATTTTGGATAAGGGTGAAATGATTACCGAAAATATTGTTGCTAAAATTGAGAAAGCCGGCATTAAAAAGGTTGAAATTAGAAGTATTTTAACTTGTAAATGTGAAAACGGTGTTTGTCAAAAATGTTATGGTAGCAACTTAGCAACCGGTAATTTAGTTGAAACTGGTGAAGCTGTTGGTATTATGGCTGCTCAATCTATTGGTGAACCTGGTACCCAACTTACTATGCGTACATTCCACTCAGGTGGTGTTGCAGGTGGAGACGATATCACACAAGGTCTTCCAAGAGTTGAAGAGTTATTTGAAGCCAGAAATCCAAAAGGTAAAGCAACCATTGCAGAAATTAATGGTAAAGTGGAATCTATTGAAGAACAAAATGGTAAACATAAAATTGTTATTGCCAATGATGTAGAAGTAAGAGACCATATTACCAATTACAATATGAAAGTACGTGTTAATGTTGGGGATACGGTTCAAGCAGGAGATAAATTAACAGAAGGTGCTATTAGCCCTAAAGAATTGCTTGCTGTAACCGACCCAATTACTGCACAAGAATACATCTTAAAAGAAATTCAAATGGTTTACAAATTACAAGGTGTTGATATTTCTGATAAACACATTGAAATTATCGTATCTCGTATGATTAATAAAGTTCGTATTATTGATGCTGGAGACACTGACTTCGTAGAAGGTTTAACTGTCTCTATGAGAGAATTTACGAATGGTAATAAACCAGTTATCTTAAGAGGTGGAGTTCCTGCAAAAGGTCGTCCAATTATGCTTGGTATTACCAAATCTTCTCTAGAAACCGATTCCTTCCTATCTGCTGCATCTTTCCAAGAGACAACAAGAGTTCTAACCGATGCTGCTATTCGTGGAAAAGTCGATTATTTAAGAGGATTAAAAGAAAATGTCTTAATTGGTAAACTAATACCTGCTGGTACTGGTGCAAAACAATATAGTGACATTGAACTTTTACTTCAAAAAGAATTTATG
Source organism: uncultured Bacilli bacterium (assembly GCA_947632355.1). GTDB lineage: Bacteria > Bacillota_I > Bacilli_A > RF39 > UBA660 > MGBC108787. The sequence continues at coordinate 435 of CANROY010000030.1, read as the reverse complement.
GATGATGATGCCAGTGAATTCTTTGAAGAAAAATTAATGGATGAAGAAGCTTAAGAAATAGTGTAAATGCTATTTCTTTTTATTTTGTAATAAATAAGAAATATTACATAAAAAAAATGAACCATTTTTTAGTTCATTTTTTTTGCTTCTCTAGCAGAGATTAAAACGGTTTCACCATTTATTTTTTTCTTTTGTAAATTTGGTTTTTGTCTACTTTTAACAGCATTACATGCTTTACTTCTTAAATTTACAGTTAAAGGTTTCTTTTTTGATATATTTTTAGCCATTTTTTTGCACCTCCAAATTTCTTTTCTATAAAATTCTATCATTAAATATGCTGTAAGTCAAACATTTATTCATTTTCTAAAAATAAAATTGAAAGTTCCCGTTATATTAAAAATGGGAAGTAAGTCATTAAAATATTTATGCCGAGAA
>CANROY010000029.1 GCA_947632355.1 uncultured Bacilli bacterium | reverse complement strand
ACGATCCCCTAATAAGGAAGATAGAAAAATGGATAGTAAACGCCACCCTTTCTCGGTAACGGTGAGTTATTATATAGTAAAAACTTTTAATTTCAAGCATTTCGACATAACTAGAAGTAACTTATCAATTTACGACAAAAAAGAACAAAAAATTTAATATTAGTTTCAATATTGAATAACGAATAAGAATTTGATAAAATGAAATTAGCATAGAGGAGGAAGAAGAATGAAGAAATACAAGAATAACCTCCCAACCATTGAAAGACCAATGGGGGGGGGGTATATTAGAAAGTAAAAGAAAGAACCCAAAGGAACTTCAAAGGTTTAACAAAAATAAGAAACAAAAACAAATATTAATTGGAAGCATAATAGGAATATTACTTATTGTTGGAGGTATAAGTTTATACCGAAGTTTTGCCATATATAAAGTAGAGAAAACGTTTGATGTTTTAGAAGGAACAGTACCTGATTTTAGAAAAACAAAAGCGTATACAGAAGCACTATTAAAAGGAGCAGATCCGGTATTAGATGAAGAAGGAGAACTAGTACCAGTAAATATAGGAAATAATGGAGAAGTAACTAAAGCAGATGTAACACAAGAGTGGTATAGTTATGCAAATAAGAAATGGGCAAATGCTGTCATTCTAACAGAAGAAGGAAAGCAACAAAATATAGGAGTTAATGAAAAAATAGAAGAAAAAGATATCGAAAGTTATTTTGTATGGATACCAAAATATCGATATAAACTATTTGATATGGGAAATTATCCAAATATAACAAGTGTTAAAAATAAAAATAATCAAGCAGTAGAAATCGAGTTTGGACTAGAAGATACAGTGGATGATGCAACAGGAGAATACAAAGAATGTAAAACACCAATGAATGATGAAGGAACACAAGGGTTATCAGGTCAAAGTGGAACCTGCCAAAAAGATTATTGGATGACACATCCTGCATTTATTTCATTTGGAGTAAATGGCTTATGGGTAGGAAAGTTTGAAACAAGCCAAAAATCAAATACAACAACACCACAAGTAAAACCAAATCAATATAGTTGGAGAGATATAAATGTTTCAACTATGTATACAAATTCTTATAATTATAAAAGAAATTTAGACAGTCATATGATGAAGAATACGGAATGGGGAGCTGTTGCCTATCTAACGCAAAGTCTTTATGGAAGATGTACTGAAAAAGATAGTGTAATTACATGTGAAAATGTAAGGATAAATAATGGTAGTAATTATGTAACTGGTGTTGCAGCAGTAAATGTACCAAATGTTGGTTGGGATGCATATAGCGATTATCAATCAACAACCCCAGGTACAGATAATGCTAAATCTAAAGTTTATCCAAATAGTGGTCTAGCAAGTACAACCGGAAATAATACAGGGATATTTGATATGTCAGGTGGAGCTTGGGAATATATGGCTAGCGTAATGGAAAGCACTCTAGGAAATAAAACACCTATGTATATGAATAGTGGTTTTACTGCTTCTAATTTTCCAGAAGAACAAAAATATTTTGATATATATATTTATGGGGAAGAAACAAATTACTCTAGAAGAATACTTGGGGATGCAACAGGTGAAATGGGATCATTTGGCAACATACATTATGGCACCCGAGACAATTATATCAGTTCGTGGTATGGTAATTATTCCCGTTTTGTAAATGCTTCGAATCCTTGGTTTGAACGTGGTGCAGAGTATATAAATGGAAGTCTTAGTGGAATATTTGCATTTAATCAATTTTATGGTGGCCCTTCTGGTTCTGTTAGAACTTTCCGTGTTGTCCTTGCACCATAATAATAAGTCCAATTTTGTACATTTTTTGCTATTTTTCACCAAACTATAAAAATATGTGGTACAATAAAAGAGAATAGGATAGTGATTCATATGTCTAAAACAACTTTTATATTAATGGGTATCACATATTATATTATCGCAATTATAATTATTATAGTTGTTTTAAACATGATTAATAAAAAAGAAAAAAAGAAATATGAAAAAGCAATCGAAAACTTAGAACGAGAAAAAAATTTAATTATTTCTGCTTCTATCTTATCCGAACTTAATAAAGTAGAGCCGTTAGTTGTCAATTCTGATTCAAAAGATTTATATGAAAATTGGCAAAGAAGATTTAAAGAAATTAAAGATGAAGAAGTTCCTAAAATTACGGATGAATTATTAGAAATCGAAGAACTATTTAATGAAAAAGAATATAAAGAGTTAAGAAAAAGAATAGCAGATGCCGAAATTAATATTTGTTTTGTAAAAACCAAAGCCAATTTTTTATTAGAAGAAATTAAAGGAATAACGTTAAGTGAAGAACGAAATCGCGATACGATAACCAAATTAAAAGCCTCTTATCGGGAAATACTTAATCGATATAATACACATCGTGAAGAGTATAAAATTGTCTCTTCTCCAATAGAGTTACAATTTGAAAATGTTGATAAATTATTTAGTGCGTTTGAAATCTCTATGGAAAAGAATGCTTATCAAGAAGTAGGTAAAATTGTAAAAGCCATTGATGATATTGTGGGGAATTTGAAAATTGTCATGGAAGAAGCTCCCAGTATTATTTTAATGGGTAAAAAGTTAATCCCTAATAAAATCAATTCTATTTTAAAAACAAAAGAAAGAATGGAAAAAGAGGGCTTTAATTTAGAATACTTAAACATTGACTATAACATTGCAGAAGCTAATAAAAAGATTGCCGATATTTTTCAAAGATTAAATGTGCTCAACTTAGAAGATTCTATTTTTGAATTAAAAACCATTTTAGATTTCTTTGAATCAAATGATAACGATTTTGATAAAGAAAGAATAGCGAAAAAAATATTTGAAGATTATTCAAGAACAATTTTAATTAAAGTAACAAAATTAAATAAAATTAATAATGAACTCTATAAAAAATTAGATGATATCAAATATAGTTATGATTTAACAAATGAAGATGTTTCTATAATTGGTAAAATTGCGGATGAACTATCCTTTATTCATGATAAATATGATGAAATTATAGAGTTACATAGAAGTAAAAAATCTTATTTTGTAAAACTTGGTAAGGAAATGGAAAATTTAAATGTACGTCTTACGAAAACAGAAGAAAAATTAGAACGTGCATTAAGAACGTTTGGTTCTTTAAAAGAAGATGAATTACGTGCCCGTGAACAATTAGATGAAATTAAAGAACTACTTAGAAAAGCGAAAAATCAAATACGTGATTATAAATTACCTGTCGTTCCAGAACACTACTTTGTAGAACTTGCGGAAGCGAGTGAAGGAATTGAAGAAATCATAAAAGTTTTAGAAAAAACACCTATATCTATTAAAATATTAAATACTCGTGTGGATACAGCAAGAGATTTAGTTTTTAAAGTCTATAATACTTCAAAAGAAATTATTAAAACGGCAAAGATGGCTGAAATGGCGATTGTGTATGGAAATCGATATCGTGTGAATAAAGAAGTTGATTTAGGACTTACCAAAGCCGAAAATGCCTTTTACAAAGGAAATTTTAAAAATGCTTTAGAAAATGCCATCGTTGCGATCAATATCATTGAACCAGATATACATAAACGTTTAATGGAAGAGTATCAATAGGTGAGGTATATGGTTTTAAAATTAGGAGATTTAGAAATTTACGTTTATGACCCTCATGAAGAAGGACAAAGACATTTAAAATATGTGTTAAACCAAGATGAAGATTTTCGAAAGTATGTTACGAAAAGGATTGAAGAATGTTTAAAAAATGTAAATTCTACAGATGGACTTCAATTTAATACTTCTTATTTAGTAAAATATAAAGAAGATTTTGTTGGGTATATTCGTTTAGAAGAGTTAAAAAGAGATGGCTCTTTAAATATAGAATGTGCAGTATCTCCAGAATTTCGTAATCAGAATATTGGGCGAAAAATATTAGATGCAATTACTGAGTATATTTTGTATAATATGAGAGAAGTACTAAAAGTAAAAGCAGTTATTGAAAAAAGCAATTATGCTAGTCGAAAGTTGTTTGAAAATGTTGGATTTACAGAAGATAGCAAAGATGATTTTTATATTTATGTATCCAAATCTAAGTAAAGAGGTGAAAAAATGATTTATCTAGATTATAGTGCAACGACTCCTATTTCGTTTGATGTATTAGATTCATATGATAAAGCAAGTAAAGAATTTATTGGAAATCCAAATTCTTTACATAGTTTAGGAGTCAAATCAAAAGAACTTATGAATAGTGCTACTAAGCAAATTAGTGAACTTTTAGGGGTGCAAGAATCAGAAATTCTATATACAAGTGGTGCTACAGAATCCAATAATATGGCTTTAATTGGAACTTGTTTTGCCAACCAAAAAAAAGGAAATCACATCCTTGTTTCAAAATTAGAACATCCTTCTATTTATGGAATTTGTGCTTATTTAGAAAAATTAGGTTTTGAAGTTGAGTATGTAAATCATACAGAAGATGGATTAGTAGACTTTGAAGATTTAAAAAATAAAATGCGTCCTACAACGGTTTTAGTAAGTATTTGTTCTGTGAATAGCGAACTAGGGGTAAGACAACCAATTAAAACGATTCGCCAAATTATCAAAAAAGAAAATCCGAATGTTATCTTTCATAGTGATATGACCCAAGCCTTAGGAAAAATACCTGTGAATTTAAAAGATGTTGATTTGGCTAGTTTTTCCATTCATAAAATCTATGGTCCAAAAGGAATCGGACTGCTTTACAAAAATAGAGAAGTAAGACTTGCTCCAATTTTATTTGGAAGCAATAAGGAAGATTTAAAACCGGGGACTCCTGCTGTTCCATTAATTGCTGCAGCAGCCAAAGCCATTCGCTTAAGTTTACAAGATTTGGACCGTAAAGAAACTTTTATTCGTAAGTTAAATGAAAAAATCGTTGAAGAAGTAAGCATTTTAAATGATGTTGTTGTAAACAGTACTAAGTATTCAATTCCCCATATTTTAAATATGAGTTTACTAAATATTCGACCTGAAACATTCATCCACGCTTTAGAAGAATATGAAATCTATATTGGTACTAATACAGCGTGTGCAAGTGGAGAACTTTCTGCTTCTGTTATGGCTTTATATGAAGATAAAAAAAGAGCCTCTACCACAATAAGAATTAGTTTGTCGTATTTAACAACTTCCGAAGAAATTACTCGTTTTCTAAATTGCTTTCAAATTGTGTATAAAAAATTGAATAGTTTAATGGATGACTAGAAAAATCTTCTAGTTTTCTTTTGCTATTTAGGTTATAATACCTTATAGGTGGTCCTTTATGGAAAAATTAATACTGATAAAATATGGAGAGTTAACAACAAAAAAAGAAAATATTAATTTATTTATTCATACACTAAAAGAGAATGTGAAATTTAAATTAAAAGAGGAAAAAGTAGAGATTCAATATGATAAAGGTAGAATGTTTATTCGAGGTTTACAAAACAATGATGAACAAATTCTTGCTAAATTAAAAGAAGTATTTGGTATTCACGAAATGGTTGTTTGCTACGAATTAAAATCTATAGACTTAGAAGAAATTAAAAAAGAAGTTTTAGGTTTACTAAAAGAAAAAGAGTTTACGACCTTTAAAGTAGAAACGAAAAGAAGCAATAAAAATATCGATAAAACAAGTATTGAAATTAGTAGTGAGATAGGAGCCTTTTTACTAAAAAACAAAAAAGAAATTCGTGTGGATGTGCATAATCCATCTTTAACCATTTATGTTGAACTTCGTACGAATGGAACGTACATTTATTTTGAAACGGAACCCGGTTTAGGTGGATATCCTGTTGGAACACTTGGAAAAGGAATTCTTATGCTTAGTGGAGGAATTGATTCACCTGTTGCAGGGTTTATGGCGATTAAACGAGGCGTAAAACTAGAGGCTATCTATTATGAAAGTCCTCCTCATACAAGTATCGAAGCCAAAAATAAAGTCATAGAACTTGCCAAAGTTTTAAGTAAATACAATAATGATATAAAACTACATATTATTAACTTTACAGAAATTCAAGAGGCGATTTATAAAAACATTCCTCACGAGTATTTAATTACCATTATGAGAAGAATGATGTATCGTATTGCAGAAATTATTGCGAGTAAAAGTAATGCCAAAATTTTAGTCAATGGCGAATCGATTGGTCAAGTCGCCAGTCAAACACTAACAAGTATGAAAGCCATCAATGAAGTCGTAAAAATCCCTGTAATTCGACCTGTTGCTTGTTTTGATAAATTGGAAATTATTTCGATTGCCAAAAAAATAGAAACGTATGAAACAAGTATTTTGCCATACGAGGATTGCTGTACGATTTTTGTACCGGACCATCCAGTGATTAATCCGGATTCAAAACTATGCGAAGAGTATGAAACGCTGATTCCCTATAAGGATTTAATTTATAATGCCATTAAAAATCATGAGGTTATGAAAATCAGTGAAAACACGAAAAAAGATTTTGAGGACCTCTTGTAATAAGAAACGAAAACGAGTATACTAAATATAGAAAAAGGAGCGATTCCGGCTCTTAACAGGAACTTAAAAAAGGAGCGATTCCGGCTCTTAACAGGAACTTAAAAAAGGAGCGATTCCGACTCTTAACAGGAACTTAAAAAAGAAAATTAGAGAAATAAGATTCCCTAATTTTTTTCTTTAAAACTAGCACATTTGGTTTTTTCTTTACTTTCATTTGCTACAAGTATTTTTCCTAATGTACAAAAGTTTTCTTGATTGTGATAGATGCAATTTTCAACCGTACAAGAAATACATTGATTAAAATAAATTTCATTCATAATGCTTCACCATTATTAATATACATAAATTTACATTTATTATACATACTAACAGTAGGTGAAGAAAAAATGCGCAAACATATTATGGACTATTATAAAAGTTATGATGGAAAATATGAGAATGGAATTGAAAAAATTATCCGTGAACAATTTAATGAGTATGGCTATAATTTTGATACCAATCGTAAAAGAGAAATTGATTATGATGCCTTAGTAATCAAAACGGATTATAAAAATGTCAAAAATGCGTTAGAAACGAAAGAAAGATAGCAAAATCTTCTTTTTTTTTGTATAATATTTAAAGAGGTGTAAAGAAAATGAAAATATTAACAGTAAATGCTGGAAGTTCCTCATTAAAATTTAATTGTATTGAACTTCCTAGTGAAAAAGAATTAATTAGTGGGTATTTTGAAAAAATAGGAATGGAAGGTAGTTTTTATAATATTAAAATAGATGGAGTAAAAACTAAGACAGAAGTGGAATTAAAAGACCATAATGATGCTGTCACCTATTTAAAAGAAGAATTAATGAAAAATAATATTGTGGCTTCTTTAGATGAAATTGATGGTGTCGGACATCGTTTAGTCCACGGTGGAGACCGTTTTAAAGATTCTGTTTTAATTACGGATGAAGTATTAAGTGAATGTGAAAAGTTTAATGATTTAGCACCACTTCATAATCCTGCCATGTTATCTTGTATTCGTGCTTTTAAAAGTGCCTTACCAGATACACCAATGGTCGGTGTTTTTGATACGTCTTTTCATCAAACTATACCAGAATTAAAGTTTTTATATTCGGTTCCTTATGATTGGTATCAAGAGTATGGTATTCGTAAATATGGATTTCACGGAACAAGTCATAAATACATTACAAAAACCATGCAAAAAATGTTAAATAAAGAGGATATTAATCTAATTTGTTGTCATATTGGTAGTGGAGGTTCTATTTGTTGTGTTAAAGAGGGAAAAAGTTACGATACAACAATGGGATTTAGTCCAAATGCTGGTCTTATGATGGGAACTCGTTCAGGAGATATCGATTATTCCATCATTCCATATTATATGGATAAGACAGGTAAGAATATTACGGAAGTTGACCATATTTTAAATAAAGAGAGTGGTTTATTAGGAATTAGTGGAGAATATTCTGACCATCGTGATATTGAAACCGGTATGAATGAAGGTAGTGCTAGATGCATACTTGCGAATGATATGTATATCGACCGTATTGTTGGTTATATTGCTAAATATTTTGTGGAATTAGATGGTAAAGTAGATGCTTTAGTCTTTACAGCAGGTTTAGGAGAAAACGCTCGTGAATTTAGAGAAAATATTATCAGTAAACTTTCTAGTTTAGGTATATTTATCGATAAAGAAGAAAATGATAAAATTGCAAGTTACTTAGATAAAAACGAAGGATTAATTTCTTCAAGTGCATCGAAAGTACCTGTTTATGTTATCCCAACAAATGAAGAATTAATGATTGCTCTAGATACTTATAATATTATTAAATAGGAGGTATAAAAAAAATGGCTATGGATACCAACAAAGAAATAAAAGAAATAGTAAAAAAGATAAAAAAATATAATTCTATTGTTATTGCAAGACATGTTGGACCAGATCCAGATGCCGTGGCAAGTCAAATCGCCTTAAGGGATGCTATTAAAAAAACGTACCCCAATAAAAAGGTATTAGCAGTCGGTGTCTATGTTGCTCGTTTTAAGTATTTTGGGGCTTTAGATAAGGAAGAGTATGACGATTTAGGAGATACATTACTGATCATTTTGGATGTTCCGACTCTTGATCGCGTGGATGGTATTATGAACTTAAATTACAAAGAAATCATCAAAATTGACCATCATCCAAGTGATGTAAAAGTTGGAAGCGTAGAATTGGTGGATGATACGGCATCTTCTACTTGTCAAATGATTGCAGAACTTCTATTTAAAACAAGCCTAAAAATGGATAAAGCAATTGCTAGTAATTTATTTTTAGGAATTGTATCGGATAGTGACCGTTTCTTGCTTTCTTATACAACGCCGAAAACATTTAAAATTGTATCGAAATTAATTGAAGACTATCAATTAGAGTTTACAAGTCTTTATCCAAAATTGTATGAAAGACCACTAAACGAAATTCGTTTTCACGGGTATTTAGCAGAACATTTACAACTAACCGATAATGGGCTTGCTTACATTAAAATAACACCAGAGATTTTAAAAGAATTTGATGTTGATCATGCAACACCATCCAATATGATTAACGATTTTAATTATATTAAAGAAGTATTGGTGTGGATCTTTGTGACCTTTGATGATAAGAATGAAATTTATAAAGTGAATATTCGTAGTCGTGGACCTGTTATAAATGAAACAGCAGAAAAATATAATGGTGGGGGACACAAATTTGCTAGTGGAGCAAGATGTAAAACCATGGAAGAAATTGATGCCTTAATTGCTGATTTAGACCATTTATGTGAAGAATACAAAAGAGGCTAAAATTTATTTGACAATACAACTTAATATATGTTATATTAATTAAGTTGTTTTTTACAAGGAGATGAAACCAATGAATAATGAAAAAAAACAAATGAAAGAACAAGTAATGCGTATTTTAGCTGACTTGTATTGTGACTATTATTCTATTGCTATTGATGATTTACAAGAACTTGCCTTATTTTTATATAAAAATGCTTCTTATGGACCAAAAGGAACTAAAGAAGTTGCAAATTCTTTATATGCATTAAATAGAGCAATTCAAGTAAGAAAAGAATCATTACCAAGTTTTTTTGCAAAAGATAGAAAAGTATGTTTAGGAAATATTATTAATCCTGATTTTACGCCTTTTTATTCAGAGCTTGCCCAAAAATATCAAGAAATTCGCGATAACATACATTCTGCTTCACTAGATGTATATTTCGGTAAGCTTATGTTAAAAACATATCGTTTTATTCTAAAAAATAAAGATGAAAAATTAGAAAAAGCTTTTTTACAAAAATTTAATATGTCTATGAATGATTTCTTTAGTTTAAATTATAAATCTTTAACAAGTGCTTATACGAATAGTAAAATTTTTGATGCTTTTCTTGAAGAATATTACCATCCAGTAGTAGATAAACAAGAAAAAATTGAAAATCATCCCGTTTCTAAAGAAGTCATTCGTGATTTCTTTAATGAAAACACAGAATTAGAAGATACGATGTTAACAAAAGCCCAAGAAATGGTAAATCAGTTACAAGATTTATTAGAAAGAACAGAAGACTTAGCAAAAATAGCAACAATAAAAGAAGTTCTTTTTGCCTTACGAGTAGCCATCATCTCTAATAATTTTGGTAACTTACACGAAGCAATGAAACAAGCAACTTTGTTAACAGAAGAAACTTTAAAAAGATAAAATTGGTTTTGAAAATCAATTTTTTTCTTGCTCCAAAATAGAGTTTGCATTATAATTTAAGTATGAAAATTAAAAGTTATAAAAAATTAAAAAACAATATGTATAAAATTGACTTTATGGAGAAAGATACGTCGATTACTTTATATGATGATGTCATTTTAAAGTATAATTTGCTTCTAAAAAAAGAGATTTCTGATAAAGAGATAGAAGAAATGCAAAAAGAAAATAATCGTCTTTCTTGTTTTTATATTGCTTTAAAATACATTAGTTTTAAAAATCGTTCTAAAGAAGAAATAAGAAAGTATTTAAAGAAACAAAAATATGAAGAGAAAGTAATTGAAGATGCCATTTTAAAATTAGAGGATCAACATCTTATTAATGATCAAGAATTTTTAAAAATGTTTGTACACGATCAATTTTCTCTAACCAAGAATGGACCTAAAAAAATAGAATATAAATTAATGCAATTAGGGTTTAAAGAAGAGGAAATTAAAAACGAACTTGCTCTTATTTCAAAAGAGGAATGGTTAAAACGATTAAAAGAGTCCATTTTAAAAAAGATAAAAACGTATAAAAAGGAAAGTACTTCGAAAATAAAAGAAAAAATTCTCTATACATTTCTAAATGAAGGATATGAAAAAGGAGACATTTTACATATTTTAGAATCAATAGATTTACCTAAAAATACAGAAGGCTTAAAAAAGGAAGCTCAAAAATTATATCAAAAATTATCATTAAAATACCAAGGCCAAGATTTATGGTACCAATTAAAAGGAAAACTCTATACGAAAGGGTTTACAAGTTCGGAAATAGAAGAAGTGATACAAGAATTAAAAAATAAGGAATAAAAAAAATCGTTTTTTGCAAACGATTTTTATCTGTTATAGAATTCAACAATAAGACTTTCGTCAATTTCACTATTAAGTTCACTTCTATCAGGATATCTTACATAACTACCAGACATCTTTTTAGCATCAAATGTCACATATGCAGGGCATTTTACATTTGCTTCTAAAGATTCTTTAATGGCTTTATGTTCTAATGAAGTTTCCTTAACACTTACGGTATCACCAGGTTTTACTTGATAAGAAGGAATATTAACCTTTTTACCATTTACTAAAATATGTCCATGGTTAACGACTTGTCTTGCTCCACGTCTTGTTCTAGCAAGTCCCATACGATAAACAAGATTATCTAAACGACTTTCTAATAATTTAAGTAAGTTTTCTCCAGCTACACCTTTCATACGAGATGCACGTTCAAATGTTTTTCTAAATTGTTTTTCCGTTAAACCATACATCATACGTACTTTTTGTTTTTCTTGTAATTGGACACCATATTCACTTACTTTTTTACGACGATCAACTCCATGCATTCCAGGAGCATAAGGACGACGAGCAAGTTCTTTTCCATTTTCAAGTAATGAAAAATTAAGTCTTCTTGCTTTTTTATAAGCAGGTCCAGTATATCTTGCCATAATTCTCTCCTTTCTTTTTTATTTGCTACAAGTTATGAAAGTAGAAAAGTAGGGAGTTTATATTAATCATTTCTCAAACAGGCAGTTTTGATACTTTGAAACTTTATAAACACGTTACCTTTTACATTTCTTCTGCCTAACTCATTGCACTATCCATTATACACGAAATTTTTATTATGTCAAATGAAGACACAAAAAAAGGAAGATTTATCGACTTAAAGTTTCTTTATCTTCACTTGTTTGTTGCATACATTCTTCTGTATTATGTAAAAACATAGCTTGTACTAAAGGTGTCGCATTTATTTTTCTTTGTTCAGCTAATGCTTGTTTATATTCTTCTAAACTCTTACGAGTAAGTAAATAAACTAATTTTACATTTTCTTTGTTATATATCGTTTCGACTAATTCTTTTTGTGACATATAAAAATCCCCTTTCTAAAAGACTATGCTCTAGTATAGCAAAAATTTACAAAAAGTCAAATAAAAAAGTGCAAAACAGTTAAAATTTGGGTATATTTTGTTTCCCTATTCAAAAAGTGTTATAATACGAATAGGTGAAAGCCCTTGAATACAGTTGTAAAAAAAATACTAAAAACAATTAAAGAAAATGGTTATGAAGCGTACATCGTTGGGGGATATGTAAGAGACTTTTATTTACAAAAAGAAACCAACGACTATGATATTTGTACGAATGCTCCCTTGTCCAAAATCAGTAAGTGGTTTACAGGAAAACGTGGTTCTTATGGGTCTTTTCATATGAAGGAAGAAAACCTAACCATTGATATTACGGTGTATCGAAAAGAAAAAGAGTATCAAAATAGAAGACCAACTTCTATTACCAAAACTAATTCTTTAAAAGTGGATTTACTAAGGCGTGATTTTACCATCAATACCTTATGTATGGATGAAGAGGGTGAAATTCTAGATTTACTAAATGGTTTAGAAGATATAAAACAGAAAAAAATTAGAATGGTGGGGGATATTAAAACCAAATTAATAGAAGACCCCTTGCGTATCTTAAGGGCCATTCGTTTTGCTACGATCTTAAATTTTACATTAGAAGAAAACTTAGAAAAAGAAATTATCAAAAATAAGGAATTACTGGCTACTTTAAGTTCTTATCGTATTAAAGAAGAAATAGAACGTATTTTACTTTCTCCTTATTATAAAAAAGGTTTAACCTTTTTAAAAGAACAACAAATGTGTACTTATTTAGGTATCTCTTATACCAATTTGGTTTATACAAGTTCCATTTTAGGTATGTGGGCACAAATAAAAATAAAAAAGAATCTCCCCTTTACAAAAGAAGAAAAAGAGAATATAGTAAAACTACAAGAAATTATGAAGGGAAAAATAATTTCTAGGGAAGTCTTGTATCAATATGGATTAAATCTTTCTCTAATCGCGGGTGAAATACTAGGAATTTCTTCCTATTCTATCCATGAACTTTATAAAAAGATGCCTATTCATACAAGAAAAGAATTACAAATATCGATGCAAGAAATTTGTACCATTTTAGAAGTATCTCCTTCTAGAAAAATAAAGGAAATAGAAAATCAACTTATTTATGAAGTTTTGTATGAACGTATTAAAAATACAAATTCTTCCTTAAAAGAAGTAGTTGCAACAATGAAAAGAGGTGTAATAGATGAATAAAACGTGGTTTAAAGAAAAATATTTGGTTTTTCCTACCTTTTTAATTCCTATCTTTAAAAAATACAATATGACAATGGATGAATCCTTATTGCTTTCTTATTTTTGGAATAATCAAGAAGAAGAGTTTGATATTCAAAAGATTCATCAAGTATTAAAATTAACAGAAGAAGAGGTCTTAAATGCCTTTAATAGTTTAATCAAGAAACAAATTGTTACGGTGACAACTGGAAAAGATACAAGTAATAAAAGAATGGAAATCATTGATTTAGATTTATTGTATCAAGAAATGGAAATCGATTTAGAAGAGCAAGAACAAGAAAAAAATCATACAGAGATTTATAGTGTTTTTGAACGTGAATTTGCAAGAACAATTTCTCCTATGGAATATGAAATCATTAATGCTTGGTTAGAAAAAGGATTTAGTGAAGAACTTATTTTAGGGGCTTTAAAAGAAGCTATTTATAATGGAGTAACGAGTTTACGTTATATCGATAAAATTTTATATGAATGGCAAAAGAAAGGGTATAAATCGATGAAAGATGTGCAACCCCTACGTACAGAAACAAAGAATCAAAAAGTACCTGATTTAGTAGAATGGGATTGGTTAGAAGAAAATGAAAAATAAAATTATGTCTTATTTAGATGAACTCTTTCCCGATGCTCGTTGTGAACTTAATTACAATAAAGACTATGAGTTGTTAATTGCAACGGTATTAAGTGCTCAATGTACCGATAAAAGAGTAAATCTTGTTACTAAAGAGTTATTTTCTAAGTATGATATTTTTTCTTTAAAAGAAGCTTCGTTACAAGAGATTGAAAGAGTGATTAAACCTTGTGGAACGTTTACTAGAAAAGCTATATATATAAAAACTATCGCCGAAAGGTTAGTACTTGATTACCAAGGCAAAGTACCAAATGATCGAAACTATTTAGAGAGTTTACCAGGAGTAGGGCGTAAGACTTGTAATGTTGTTTTATCAAATCTTTATAATGTTCCGGCAATTGCTGTTGATACGCACGTAGAACGTGTTGCCAAACGTCTAAATTTAGCTAAGAGTAACGATACCGTTTTGGAAGTCGAAAAGAAATTAATGAAACTTTTTCCTAAAGAAAAGTGGGGAAGATTACATCATCAACTGGTTTTATTTGGTCGTTATAAATGTAAAAGTCTAAAACCGGAATGCACAGATTGTTTATTAAAAGAGGATTGTTCTTATTTTAAAAAAACAATCGAGTAGAGAAAACTTTTCAAGATAAATCTTGAATGCTTTTCCCTCTCACACCACCGTACGTACCGTTCGGTATACGGCGGTTTAATTTGTAATAATATGAACTTTTATGTAATGGTCTAGTGAATTAACTAGACCTCTTTTATTTAATCTTTCTTTTGAAATTGCAGTTTCTAACACTCTTGTATGTGCTATGTGATAGTAACCTCTTCTAGCATTGGCTGTTACATAAGCATCTCTATGACTTATTCCAAGTTTTCTAAGACAAGTGTATCTTTTCTTTATCTTTTTCCATTGTTTCCATATGATGACTCTAAGTTTTCTTCTTATCCATTTGTCTATTTCCTTAAGGAATACTTTCATATCTGCAATTTTGAAATAATTAACCCAACCATATATTACTTGTTTTAGTTTGAGTAATCTAGCATCTAAACTCATACTTCTACTTCTTATAAGTATATCGTGTAATTTAGTTTTAAATTTCTCACTAGATTTAATATGTGGTTTTGGTCTCCATATATTTTGATTAATTTTCTTGTAAAATCCAAAGCCTAAATATTTAATTTGATTTGGTCTTGCTACTTTACTCTTTTCTACATTTACTTTTAGTCCCAATTTCTTAGTTATAAATTTAGTTATACTTTCCATTACTCTATTCGCTGCTTTTTCTGATTTTACCATTATAAGACAATCATCAGCATATCTAACAAAATTTAGCCCTCTTGCTTCTAATTCTTTATCTAGTTCGTTTAACATTATGTTTGATAATAAAGGACTTAAATTTCCTCCTTGAGGAGTTCCTTTCTTTGTTTCTTGTAGAACTCCTTTTTCCATTACTCCACTTTGTAAGAACTTCATTATTAGTGACACTAGATTTCCATCTTTTATGGTTCTTCTTATGATACCTATTAATTTATCTTGATTTACTTCATCAAAGAATGATTGCAAGTCTATATCTACTATCCA
>CANROY010000028.1 GCA_947632355.1 uncultured Bacilli bacterium | reverse complement strand
AGTGGAAAAGAGAAAGTCTATGGATATGGAGAAGAGATACCAGAGGATGTAATAGAAAGTTACTTTGTGTGGATACCAAAGTATCGATATAAAATACAAACGTTGGGAGCTAGTAGTCAAGGTAATGAAAAAGCATTTGAAATCGAGTTCGGACTAGATAATACAATCAATAGTGCAGAAGAATGTGAAACACCAATGAATGAAGACAGGACCCAAGGATTATCAGGAGAAAGTGGAACATGCCAAGTAGGAAAATTAATGACGCATCCAGCATTTATCTCCTTTGATGTGAATGGATTATGGGTAGGGAAGTTTGAAACAGGATCTAAAAGTGGAAAACTAAGTAGTGAACAAACCTATAATGTTAATAATGTCGTTATCAAACCGAATCAATATTCTTATGTTTGGCTAAATGCTAGTAATTATTACTTATTGAGTTATAACTATAAAAGAGAATTAGATAGTCATATGATGAAGAATACAGAGTGGGGAGCAGTGGCTTATTTAACTCAAAGCATATATGGAAGATGTACCGAACAAGATGGTATTACTACATGTGAAAATGTAATGATAAATAATAATAGTAATTTTGTGACAGGATATGCCTCAATTGCTGGGAACACTACAACAGTATCACAAGCAATTACACCGGGAAATGATGGAGCAAAAACAGTAAATTATTTTAATAATAAGTCTATTTTAGCAAGTACAACAGGAAATTATACAGGAATTTATGATATGAATGGAGGGTCAGGAGAATACATGATGAGTCCATTATCAAATCAAAATGGTCAACTTATAAGTGGGCCAGATAGTAGTGCTAATTCCGGATTTAATGGGCAATATACTAGTGGTGGTTCTAAAACTAATGGTGTTGCTTTTCCTAGTGAAAAAAAATATTATGATGTATATAAATATGGAACAACATCTAACGATACAACAGCATATAGTAGAAGAATACTAGGTGATGCAACTGCAGAAACAGCAGGATGGTACGGATCAAGAAAAGATATGAGTGATAGTGGCTATCCTTGGTTTGGGAGAGGTACTTATGCATCATGTGGAACACAGAATTATTGTCTTACTCCAGCTATCTTTACAATGGGATATGTATATGGTTTCTCTAATCACGGTAATATTGCTTCACGTATCGTTTTGGCACCTCAAGAAATAAAATAAGAAAACTGATACTCACTCAATAATATCAGTTTTCTTCTTGCTTTACATCCACATCAATGGAATTTCCTTCACTTCCTTTAACGTAGTAAAATACACTAGCACTTCCTTTTGTAACAGGCATTCCGGTAACAGGGTCTTGTAATACACCAATTACATTATATGGCGTTTCATACCAATCATTTTCTTTATCTTTTAAATAATCCTCTATTGTATTCACCCATATATTTTTAGCCCATTTACTTGCATCATTTGTAATATCACTGGCATCATCATAACCAAGCCAAATCATTAAAAGAGCATCTTTGTTATAGCCGACTGTCCAGTAGTCGGTTTTTGTTGTTCCAGTTTTTAAAGCATATTTTCGACTCATTTTATTAGCTATAGATAGTGCAGTAGGGGAAGTATAACTTTGAAATTTAATATTGCTAGTATTTGAAAGCATCTCATTTAAAATATAAACATAATTTGAATTTAAAACCATTTTCTTTTTATCTTTGTGTTCATATAAAACGTTACCTTTTAAATCCTCTACTTTTTCAATAAAGTAATTATCTGTTAAGTATCCACCATTGGCAAGAGTTGTATAGCCATGAGCAAAGTTTAGCATAGAAAGTTCACTTGTACCTAAGGCAAGAGAAGGATTAGCAATCAACTCTTCAGTAATTCCGGCTTTTTCAGCACTATTAACAAGTGTTTCCTCTCCTAAGAAAAGATGCGTTTTAACAGCATAGATATTATCTGAATAAGCAAGAGCTGCAGCCATCGTAATATTTTTATTGGCATAAATGTCATTATAATTAGATGGACTATAAACCTTATCGTTCGAAAAAACAAAATTAGTTGGTTCACTTACAAACGTAGAAGAAGAAGTCATTCCGTTTTCTAATGCTGCGTAGTAAAGGAAAGGCTTCATTGTAGAACCAACTTGTCTTTTGGCTTGTAAAGCCCGATTAAACTGACTTTCTGCGTAATTCATTCCTCCGGTTAAGGCACGAACGGCACCTGTTTCAGGGTCAATCAAAACACTTGCTACTTGTAAATTTTCATCTTCTACATTTTTAAGAATTTCACTTTCTAGTTTTTCTTGAGCCTCCATATCTAATGTTGTATAAATCTTTAAACTTCCGGAATCTCTTAGAGAAGTAGGAATTCCTTTTAAGGTTTGTAACTCTCTTAAAACAGCATCTTGGTAGTACATTAGCATTTGTAAATTATTCGATTCTCTTTTTCCGTAGATTTCTATTTTGTTTTCAAATAAATGGTTGTAAGTATCTTCATCTATCTTTTTGTTCGTAAACATGGATTTTGCAACTATCTTTGCTCTTTCAATACATTCATCGTAATGATTAACAGGATTATACTTACTAGGGTTTTTAGGAATACCTGCAAGCATAAGAGCCTCTTCTAAATTTAAATCTTTGGCACGTTTATTAAAATAGTATTTACTTGCATTTTCTACCCCATAATTTCCTGCACCAAAATTAATTGTATTTAAATAACCTTCTAAAATCGCATCTTTATCATAATGGACTTCTAACTCTAAAGTTAAGAAGGCTTCCTCTATTTTTCTTCTCCAAGTTTGGTCAAAATCTAAGTACATATTTTTAATATATTGTTGGCTTATGGTACTAGCCCCTTGTACTATCCCTTTGTTTTTTATATTCGTAATTCCTGCCTTTAGTATACGTAAATAATCAAAACCTTGGTGTTTATAAAAGTTTTTATCTTCTACACTAATAACAGCATCTTTTAAATAGTTAGAAATATCTTGTAAATGTACCCATTCACTTGTACCACTTCCTTGATAAACTAAAGTTTCATTATTATCATAAATATACATTTGTCCAATGTTTTTAAGTTCAAGTTTTGGACTAAAATAGGCAAAAGTGTATAAACCAGTCATCGCAATTAAAAAAACAAGAAATAAAAAAACGAAAGTTTTCACTAAAAATGTCATCTTACGCATACGTTTCACCTAAGTTTAGTATGGAAATATTTGTAAAAAATATAAGTTTAAACTCGTTATCGACCAATTTTGGATATATAGAGTAAAAAAGTGGTCGGTAACTCATATTTTATTGAACTTTAAAAAGTTCCATGGTATAGTTAGAAAGAAAAAAGTGGGTGTTATAGATAAATGAATTATAAATGTACGTTATATAAAGGGGAAGAAGAAGTACTTTCTAGTTTGTTTACTACGAAAAAGGATATAGAAAGTACGCTTGTGTTTGATTTACTAGAATATGAAACAACTATTGATATAGAAAACGAAACTTTCACACGAGAAAACGAAGGATACCTCTTTTTACTTGATATAAAAAATAAATATTGTAAAATAGTATTAAAAAAAGAAGACCTTGCATTTGAAGTGAATGTTGAAGAATGTGCAATTTCCGTTTTAAATAACAAAATTGTCATAGACTACTTTATAGAAACCGATGAAACTAGAAATAAAATAGTGATAGAAAGAGTGAAAGAAAATGAATAAGGAATTAAATGAAGTTATAAAAAAACTATATCAACTTGAAGTAAACGCTGAAATCTTAAAATCCAATCGTCCTGATTTATGTGATTATCAATACAATGGAACTTTTGATTTAGCAAAAATAGTGCACGAAAATCCTTATGAAATTGGTTTAAAACTAAAAGAAGCCTTAGAAAAAAATATAGAAGTTGGTAAGAAATTTTCTAAAATCGAATGTGTAAAACCAGGATTTTTAAACTTTACTTTGAGTGATGCTTATATCAATGAAATGCTTACGGATATGATTGCAGAGGAAAAGTTTGCTATAACGATGCCTAAAAAGGAAACGATTGTGATTGATTATGGTGGAGCTAATGTTGCAAAACCTTTGCACGTTGGACATTTAAGACCAGCAATTGTAGGTGAATCCATTAAAAGACTTTTAAAATATATGAATCAAGATGTAATTGCGGATGTCCATTTAGGAGATTATGGACTACAAATAGGGCAAGTTATCTATGGCTTAAAAGAGGAAGGCATTTTACCAAATGAAATCACCATTGAAAAACTTTCCAAAATCTATCCAAAAATAAGTGGCCTTTGCAAAGAAAACGATAGCATTAAAGAAGAGTGTGCATCTATAACGAAAGAATTACAAGATGGAAATGCCGAATACCAAGACTATTTTCATTCTATATTAGAAATATCTAAAAAAGATATTAAAAAGATGTATGACTTTTTAGGAGTATCCTTCGATTTATGGCTTGGAGAAAGTGATGCATATACATATATTCCAAGTTTAACAAAAGAGTTAGAAAGCTTAGATTTATTAAAGAGTAGCGAAGGAGCAAAAATCATTCCCGTTTCAGAAGAAACTGATAAGATTGAAATACCTCCTTGTATTTATCAAAAAAGTAATGGGGCTTATCTTTATAGTACAACGGATTTAGCAACCCTTTATGAAAGAGAACAAGACTATCACCCTAATAAAGTTTTGTATGTGGCAGATAGTCGTCAAGGCTTACATTTTACGCAAGTCTTTCGTGTTGCTAAAAAAACGAATTCTCTAAAAAATATAGAATGTGAATTCTTAGGCTTAGGAACCATTAATGGAAGTGATGGAAAACCATTTAAAACAAGAGCAGGAAATACACCAAGACTAGAAGATTTATTTTTAGATATTAAAACTATTTTTATGAACAACGAAGAACACCATACAGAATATAGTGAAAGTGATTTAGCAAAAATCATAAATGCTATTATTAAATTCGCCGATTTACAAAATAATCGTGAAAAAGAATATATTTTTGATATTGCCAAATTCTCTAAAACAACAGGAAAAACAGGGCCTTACATCCTATATACGTATTTAAGAACAAAAAAAATTATAAAAAATAATGAAAATTGTATAGACAACTTATCAAAAACAATATATAATGTTCACGACCGAAACTTAAGGCTTAAACTTCTTGAACTAAATGAAATCATGCAATATGCCTTTAAAACAAGAATGCCTTCGGTTGTTGCAAATTATTTATATGAAATATGTGTATTAGTGAACGCATTTTATGAAAATAATCATATTAATAATTTAGAAGAGAATGAAAAGAAAAAAGATTGGGTGACTATACTAAATTTAACAACAAACATTATTTATACTTTACTAGATATATTAGGAATGGATGCCCCATCTATTATGTAGGAGGAAAACAATTATGAAATTAAAAGATATGAGTAAAGAAGAATTAGAAAATATGTCTTATGATGATATCGCTTATGCTATATTAACAGAAAAGAAAAAGAAAATGAAAATTATTGACTTGTTTACTGAAGTTGGAAAATATGCTTCTTTACCCGAAGCCGTTATTGAGGAAAAAGTTGGTGATTTCTTTGAAATGCTAACACTTGATAAACGTTTTATTATGCTTGATAATGGAACTTGGGATTTAAAAGAAAGACATGCCCAAAATAATATGATTGTTGATGATGAAGAAGAGGATGCATCAGAAGAAGTAGAAGAAGATATGGACGAAGAACTAGAAGAAGAGGAAGACGAAATTTTCTATGATGAAGATGATGATGACGACCGTGATGATGATTTAAAAGATTTAGTTGTAATAAGTGATGATGAAGACGAAGAATCTATGTTATAACTATTCTTTTTCTTTTTAAGAATAGATTATAGAAAGAGGAAAAGATTATGGAAGAAAGATTAGAGGCAATTTTAAAAAGATTTCACGAAATACAAGAAGAATTAATGCAACCAGATGTCATGCAAGATTTTAAAAAAGTAAAAGAACTTTCCAAAGAACAAAGTGATTTAGAAAGTATTGTGAATAAATACAATGAATATAAAGATGCTAATGAAAAAATTAAGGAAGCCAAAAGTTTAATGAATGATGCGGAACTACGTGAAATGGCTGAAGTAGAGTTAGAAGAACAAACAAGTCGTTTAGAAAGTATTACGAAAGAACTTGAAATTTTATTAATTCCTAAAGATGAAAATGATGGTAAAAACGTTATTATGGAAATTCGTGGTGCTGCTGGTGGAGATGAAGCCAATATCTTTGCAGGAGACTTATTTAGAATGTATACGTATTACGCTGAAAAAAACAATTGGAAAATTGAAGTTATAAATGAAGTTCCAGGTACGAGTGGAGGTTTTTCTCAAGTAGAATGTATGATTAAAGGAGAAAATGTTTATTCCAAATTAAAGTACGAAAGTGGAGCTCACCGTGTTCAAAGAGTTCCGGAAACCGAAAGTCAAGGAAGAGTACATACTTCTACGGCAACTGTCGTTGTAATGCCAGAAGTAGAAGATATTGATTTTGAAATAAAAGAAAGTGATTTAAAAATTGATGTATACCATTCAAGTGGAGCAGGAGGACAAAGTGTTAATACCTCAAACTCTGCAGTTCGTATTACCCACTTACCAACAAATACAGTTGTTACTTGTCAAAATGAACGAAGCCAAATGAAAAACAAAGAACAAGCAATGAAAATCTTAAAATCTAAAATCTATGATAATTTAGAACAACAAAAAAATAGTGAATTAACTGAAGAACGTAAAAGTAAAGTAGGAACAGGAGATCGTTCTGAAAAGATAAGAACCTATAACTATCCACAAAATAGAGTAACGGACCATCGTATTAATTTTTCAATTATGGAACTTGACCGTGTCATGGATGGTAATTTAGAACCTATTATTACAGCTTTAATTACGGAAGACCAAAGAAGAAAATTAGAGGGAGAAAATGTTTAGTCAAAGAACACTTACGGATTTAGATAAAAAACTATTACAAGAAAAGTTTCCTACTACCTATGAAGAACAACTAAAAAAAGTAGAAAATGGATATCCAATACAATATTTACTTGGTGATGTCCCTTTTTTTAATGTACAAATAAAAGTGAACGAAAACGTTTTAATTCCTCGTTTTGAAACCGAATACTTAGTAGAAAAAATTTTAAATCGCGTAGAAACGAAGCAAAATTTAAAATGTTTGGATTTATGTACGGGAAGTGGTTGTATTGCGATTGCTATGGCCAAGGATACCAATTTTTCTTGCACGGGTATTGATATTTCAACACCTGCTTTAAAAGTGGCCAAAGAAAATGCTAAATTGAATAATGTGGTGGTAGAATTTAAACAATTGGATATTTTAAAGGAAGAAATTGAAGAAGAATACGATATTATCGTTGCCAATCCACCTTATATAGGATTTCAAGAGCCTGTGGATAACTCCACTCGTTATGAACCTCAAATTGCTCTTTTTGCAGAAGAAAATGGTCTTATTTTTTATAGAAAAATACTAGAAAGCATTAAAAATAAACCAAAACTGATTGCTTTTGAAATAGGGGAAAACGAAGGTATTGCCATAAAAAATTTAGCCATTCAAAGATTTCCCAATGCTTCCATAAGCATAGAAAAGGATTTAGCAGGAAAGATTCGTTATTTATTTATAGAGCCTAATTAATAAAAACTTGACAAAATCAAAAAAAAGTGTATAATAAAACCCAATTGAATGGGGGAAAGATTGATGTTAAAAAGTGAAAAAGCTATAAGTCTTTTAATTAAAGATGGGTATAATGATGAATTAGTAACTCAACTACCAAAATTATTTATTGCAGATTTTTTTGATGAAGAACGAGCAAAATTAAGTAAAGCTATTGATATTTTGATTGATAGGGTTCAAAGTGGTCAAGTTACTCCTGATGTTAATAATAATGTTAATTTTGCAGGAATTATAAAAATGGAAGAAAGTGATATGGATCCTGAATCTATTGATGGTCTTTTCTATAATTTTGAATTTCATATTACAGAAGAATTCATGTATGTAATACAAAGGAGACCATTAAGAAATATCTTATTAGATGCTGGTGTAATGAAATATACTGATAAGCGTAGTTATCCTATATTTAGTAAAGAAATTGTTGGTGGCCCAGAAAAATATCAAGATTTATGCCAAGTTAGACCTTATATAGGAAGTGATGACAGTTCTTATATAAAAACAAATGACTTATACTCTTTATTATTAAGTAAAGGTTTTAGTGAAGAGTCAATTTCAGTTATTTGGGGAGAATATGGTTTTGGCCCAAGGTATCCAAGAGTTGTTCCAAATGAAGGTATTTATATAAATTATGATGCTATAATGAGAATTGGTAATCCTTCATATGGGCAAATAAAAAAGTAAGAATAAAATTAAAGAAGATTTCAAGCATTAACGCTCAAAATCTTCTTTTTCTATAGCATTATTTTTTTTTTGAATTATTTTCGTGAGTTTTATTTTTTTCTTCATTTTTGACTTTTTATACCGAAGAAAGTGTTAAGAAAGAAAAAGACTATAGTGGAAAAATAGAAATAATATTTGATTTAAATCAATATCTAAAGAAATAAACGGTGTTTTAAAAGGGAAAACTTGACAAAATCACTAATAAACTATACAATGATATAGAAGTTAGTAACACGAGAAGTCACATTTTCGTCACATTAAAAACATATAGTGTTATTAATAAAGGAGTAATTAGTATGGTACAGTTAATTTATTATATATTATTTGTTATCACACTTTTATATGGCATTTACTTTGTTATTACTGGTTTATTTGCTTTTAAAAAGGATGAAGGTCGAAAAATTCGTTCTTATCGAGCAAGAACAAAATTTGGTGTAATTATTGCAGCAAGAAATGAAGGCCAAGTTGTGGGGGATTTAATTAAGAGTTTAAAAAAGCAAAACTATCCTGATGATTTATATGATGTTTATACGTTTGTTAATAATAGTAAAGATGATACCTTTGATGTTGCAAAAGAAGCAGGAGCAATCGCTATGGATGTAACGGTTCCTGTTAAATCAAAAGGAGACGTATTAAAATTTGCTTTTGATAAGTTAAAAAATAAAGATTATGATGCTTATATCATTTTTGATGCTGACAATATTGTTCATCCTGACTTTTTAAAGTTAATGAACAATACCTATATGTCAGGATATAAAGTAGCACAAGGTAGAAAAGATAGCAAGAATATTGAAGACAACTGGTTAAGTGCTAGTTACTCAATCTTCTACTATATTCAAAATTTCTTCTTTAATAAATCTCGTATGAAAGTTGGTGCTGCTGCAGCGATTAATGGTACAGGATTTATGGTAGCAAAAAGTATAATGGATGAAGGATTTGACCCAAAAACCGTTACAGAGGATATCGAATTATCCATTCAATGTGTTTTAAAAGGTTATGAAATTGCTTATGTAGAAGATGCTATCACATACGATGAACAACCAATTAAGTTTGTAGATTCTTGGCATCAAAGAAGTCGTTGGAGCAAAGGAATTATTGAATGTAATCGTCTATATAGAAAACCATTGCTAAAAAGATGGATTAAAGAGAAAGATTTCTCTAGTTTAGATAAATTTATGTTTAGTGTTGCTCCATATATTCAAGTACTTGGTGTATGTTTAACAATAGCATTAGGTTTCTTCTATATATTTGGTATAGAATTAAACGATATATTCTCTTATTTCTTCTCATTAGGTTACATTTGCTTTATTATTGGTTACCTATGCGATATCATAATGAATATGTTTGTTATTCTATACTATAAAAGAGATATTGAAAACACAATGCATGGTATTCTACTATTCTTTTTGTTCTTGATTTCTTGGATACCAATTAATGCTATTTGCTTATTTAAAAAGGATTTAAAATGGGTAGAAATTTCTCATAGTAGAAAAGCCAATATTGATAGTTTAGTAAACGATAATCAATAACTGAATAAAAAAATTTAAAATAAGACATTATTATTTAGGTGAAAAAAATGAAAAAAATAATAATTGTCTTATTTTTTGTTGTCTTTGTATCCTTTTTAGTAAATGGTAAAGAAGAATATATTATTCCAGATAGTGCTATACGTTTGAGAGTAATTGCCAATAGTAATACTTTTGAAGACCAAGCAACAAAAATGGAAATCAAGCAAAATATAGAAACCATTTTAAAAGATGATTTAATGGATGTAGCAAATAAAAATAGTGCCAAAGAAACAATCCAAAATAAAATTCCAGAAATGAAAACAATGTTAAACAATTACAATATAAAATACAAAGTAAATTATGGCCAAAACTATTTTCCCAAAAAAACATACAAAGGAGTCGAATACCCCGAAGGTAATTATGAGTCTTTAGTTGTTACTCTAGGTAATGGTGCTGGAGAAAATTGGTGGTGTGTTCTATTTCCTCCACTATGCTTAATGGATGCAGAAGAATCTAATGTAAGTGATGTTGACTATCGTTTCTTTGTAAAAGATTTATTTGAAAAATATATGTAATTTTTTAAAAATCTCCTCGTATAGTTAAGTAGGAGGTTTTTTTGTGAAAGAAATCATAACTCTATTTACAATTGCTGTTGCACTCAGTATGGATACATTTTCTCTTTCTCTAGGAATTGGAACTGGTTCTATTTCTAAAAAAAGATGTCTCGTATTTTCGATTATTGTTGGTATTATGCACTTTATTATGCCTTTAATAGGAAATCTCATTGGCAATAAATTAGTGGAAATCTTTATGTTAAGAAGTAATTTTTTACTCGGAATAATCTTAATTTATTTAGGCCTTACAATGCTAATAGAAGTGTTTAAACCAAGTGAAAAACCAAAATCAATGAATCTTGTTAATATGTTTTTGTTTGCAATTGGTGTATCGATTGATAGTTTTTCTACGGGAATTGGTTTAAGTGCTATTACGAGTAATATGTATCTTGCGGTATTAATTTTTTCTATTACGAGTTTTTGTTTTACGTATACAGGACTACTAATTGGAAAATATGCCAATCGTTTACTTGGAACCTATGCAACGGTATTTGGAAGTATTTTATTAATTGTCATTGGTTTCTTTCATTTATGTAAATATTAATATTCTTGAATTGCAAAACATATAATTAAATTATATAATTAAGAAAATAAAGGAATGGGATTAAATGCAAAGATTAGTTATACAAGGTGGTCAAAAATTATCTGGAACGATAAAGATAAATGGAGCAAAGAATAGTGTCGTTGCTCTTCTTCCTGCTGCCATTTTATCAGATGAAGAAACCGTTATTTATAATGTTCCTAAAATTACAGATGTTGATGTTTTAAAACAAATTATAGAGTTATTAAATGGTAAATTAGTTGTAGAAGAAGATGCAATTAAAATTGATTCAAAAAATATTCAAAATACAACTATACCGGAAGAATTATCCAATAAATTACG
Organism: uncultured Bacilli bacterium; assembly: GCA_947632355.1. Taxonomy (GTDB): domain Bacteria; phylum Bacillota_I; class Bacilli_A; order RF39; family UBA660; genus MGBC108787. Next base: position 4,147 of record CANROY010000028.1, on the reverse strand, counting down.
TGCTTCATACTATTTCATGGGTGCTTTACTTTCTAAGTTTAAACACGTAGAGATTTATTTTCCCGGGGGATGTAACTTTGGTGCAAGACAAATCGATTATCATTTAAAGGGGTTTGAAGCCTTAGGAGCCACTATCACAATGGAAGGTAGTAAATTTATTATAGATGCCAAAGAGTTAAAGGGAGCAGAAATTGCACTAGATTTTCCAAGTGTTGGTGCAACCATTAACTTAATGCTAGCAAGCGTAAAAGCAGAAGGACAAACAACGATTTATAATGCTGCAAAAGAACCTGAAATTGTTAATGTTGCTTCTTTCTTAAGCAATATGGGAGCCAATATTAGGGGAGCAGGAACAAGTACCATTAAAATTACTGGAGTAAAAAAATTAGGTCGTGCTATGGTAGATGTAATACCTGACCGAATAGAGGCCGGAACTTACTTAATCGCAGGAGCACTACTTGGAGAAAATTTAACCATATCAAATATTATTCCAGAACATTTATCAAGTATTCTTGGTAAACTTCGTGAAATGAACGTAAAATATACCCAAAAAGTAAATGAAATTACAATTAGCAAATGTGAGAATTTAAAAGCCACCGATATTAAAACACAAGTTTATCCTGGATATCCAACGGATCTTGCCCAACCGATTTGTGTCCTTCTTGCCAAAGCAAATGGAACTTCTCACGTTATTGAAACGATTTATGAAAAACGAATGGGACACGTAAAATACTTACAACAAATGGGAGCCAATATAGAGATAGAAGATAACATAGAAACAATTACAGGGCCTTGTAATTTTGTAGGTACCAATGTAGAAGCAAGTGATTTACGTGCTGGTGCAACTCTTTTCTTAGCAGCGCTTGCAGCAGAAGGAGAAACTTCAATTACTAACATCCAGTTTATCTTAAGAGGCTATGAAAATTTAGTCAATAAACTATCCAATGTTGGTGCTAATATTCACATAGAAGAAATAGAATAGTAGTAGAAACTACTATTTTTATTTGGGGGAATTATGAAATATAAAATTATACTGATTATTCTTTTAGGAACGTTGTTCACATCCATTATTTATTTTTATACGGATAAAGATAATTTGAATCTACTTGCCCTAGGAGATGGTCTTTCTACAGGTATGACACCTTATCAAGTAGAAGGCTATAACTTTAATGATTATTTACGAGATGATTTGCACGAACAAAAGCAATTAGAACACTACTATAAAAATTTTAATGAAATTGATGAAACCGCCGCTAGTTTATTAACCAAAATAAATAACAATGTAGAAAATATTGACCATAAAATAAAAATAAAGCAAGCTATAAAAGAAGCAGATATCATAACACTTGCTTTAGGAATGGATGAATTAAATAACTATGCAAAAAAGAATACCTTAGGTTCTACAAAAATAAATGGTTTTCTAAAAAAATATGAAGACGTATTAAAAGAAATACGCAAATTGAATGATAAAAAAGTTTATATGTTGAGTTTATATCCTACTCATTTTATAAATGAAACTAAAGTAAAAAAAATAAATGAACAATTAAGTAATCTTGCAAAACAATATAAGATTGTCTTTGTGGATATCTCTAACCTTTATCAACACAATGATTTCTTCTTAAATAAAAAGAATTATTATATAAATTATAAAGGCCAAGAATTTATCTTTTATAAAATAAAAGAAAGCAGTGAAATATCAACAATGCTACTTGTTTAACTTTTGCTTTCTTTCTTTAAAAATAATATCCACATTACAGATATTAGCAACTTTAATTAGGTCTTCAAAAAAATAACGATTAAGTCCTTGTTCATTATTCTTAACCCAATTTTTAGATTTCTTAAGTTCTTTTGCTAGTTGTTCTTGTGTCATATCTGCATTTTGTCGAATAAATTTTAATATTTCATTTGTTTTATAATCATTTGCTTTAAATTCCATAATGCACCTCTTAATTAAATACTATCAATTTATACTTTTGATTTTGCAAACAAGACTATTGACACTAGTCTATAACTGATGGTATATTAATTATAATAATAGACTAGCAACGCTAGTCTGCGGTAGAGGAGCATTGTAATAATGAAACTAAAAAAATTTACGAAAAATAAGAAACAAAAACAAATAGTTATTGGTAGTATAGTAGGAATACTACTTCTAATTGGTGGAATAACCTTATATCGAACTTTTGCTTTGTATAAGGAAGAAAAAACGTTTGATGCACTAAATGGAACTGTACCGGATTTTGTCTACAAAGAAGAAATTTTAAATGGCGCTTATCCGGTACTCAAAAGTAAAACAGGTGAAAAATTAATACCGGTACAGATAGATGATAATGGAAAAGTAACTAAAGCCGATATAAAAGATAAATGGTATAGTTATGCAGAGAAGAAGTGGGCAAACGCAGTTATACTTGTAGATGGTGCAACAGAACCAAAGAATGATGAAGAAATACCTGAAGAAAATATAGAAAGTTATTTTGTATGGATACCGAAATATAAATACAAGTTATTTAACTTAGGAAAGTATGATTCAGTTGATTCTTCAGAACCAGAAAATAAAGCCCAAGCCATTGAAATAAAATTCGGATTAGAGGATACAGAAGATAATGTAACAAATGAAAATGGGGAGACAGAATGTAAAACACCAGGAATATCAGGAGAAAGTGGAAAGTGTGATGTAGGAGAATGGATGACGCATCCTGCGTTTACTGCATTTCCTAATAGCCATGGCATATGGGTGGGAAAATTTGAAACAGGATACAATCAAAATCAGGATCTAAATAATGTTACTTTAACCAGTAGTTGGACTGAACCAAATGCTCGAAAAGATGAAAATGATTCAACAAAAGTAATCATCAAACCAAATGTATATAGTTGGAGAAATATAAGTGTAGGAAATGCCTATAAAACAAGTTATGCCTATCAAAGAGATTTAGATAGTCATATGATGAAAAATACGGAATGGGGAGCAGTTGCTTATCTAACACAAAGTATCTATGGAAGATGTAATAATGAAACATGTGAAGAAGTAAGAATAAATAATAATGGCATTTATGTAACAGGATATGCAGCAATTAATCCACCTATAGATGGATTTAATGCATATAAAGATTATAAAAATGTAAAACCCGGAGAAGAAGCAAATGCAGAGGGAAATTTTAAAGGTTCTTATGATTATAAAAAACTAAAAAGTACATTAGCCTCTACTACTAATAATTATACTGGTATTTACGATATGAGTGGTAGCGCTTGGGAGTACGTAGCCGCAGCCTTTACGAATGCTACTAATGCTTCAGATATTCATTTAGAAAATATAGAACTTAATCAAAGTGGATTAAATATTACAGAAATAGAAGATGAAAAGTACATAGATTTATATTTACACCGAAATGTGAATGATTATAGCGGAAGAATATTGGGAGATGCAACAGGAGAATTGGGTCCTTTTGGTATAAAAAAATATTATACAGAAAATGGAAGAGTAAGTTCTTGGAATGAGGATTATGCATATTTTGTTAGTGAACAAAGCATTAATCCATTCATGGCCCGTGGCGGACCATGTTCTTATGGGGCTGGAGCGGGAATTTTCGCTTTTATTCACCGTCCTGGTCAAGCTGGTGCTATTAATTCTTTCCGTATTGTATTAACACCACAATAAAATTTGCAAAATCTATAAAAATATATTATAATCAAGATGTAGTGTTACCGATATAAGGTAACGCCTTAAAGGTTTGTGGCGTTATATCATAAGAATTCTCTTATGATATGGCGCGTTTTTTATGTCAAGCGTAAAAAATTTTCGAATTTCATAACTATAACAACGAGTAAATGATGAGATTCATTCTTCGTCATAACTACCATCCTTTCTGTTTATAGATTTGGAGAACATAAACAACCAGCCCCCCTGAAAGAGCCGAAAGGCTCCATTTTTGTGTGTTTTAATATATATTAGTTTAATTAAGTTCTACTAATATTTAGAAAGGTTTATGTTGGTTTAGAAAAATTTTTAATTTTTGAAAATTAAAGTATAACAATTTTAAAGTAAATTACCACATTCGATTGACTATTGTGGTAATTTACTTTAAAATTATATCAAGAGGTGATTGAATTGATATTACTTTACAAAGAACTTATCAAACAATATAAAAGT
>CANROY010000027.1 GCA_947632355.1 uncultured Bacilli bacterium | reverse complement strand
GTTGGAGGTATAAGTCTATACCGAAGTTTTGCCATGTATAAAGTAGAAAAAACGTTTGATGTTTTACAAGGAACAGTTCCTGATTTTAGAAAAACAAAAACGTATACAGAAGAATTACTAAATGGAGCAGATCCAGTATTAGATGAAAAAGGAGAACTCGTACCAGTAAAAATAGGTGATAATGGAATAGTAACCAAAGCAGATGTAGCACAGGAATGGTATAGTTATGAAAAGAAAGAATGGGCAAATGCCGTTATATTAACGGATACTGGAAAGAACAAAGAAATAAAAGTAGGAGAAAAAATAGAAGAACAATATATAGAAAGTTATTTTGTATGGATACCAAAGTATCGATATAAACTATTTGATATGGGGGATTATCCAAATATAACAAGTGTTAAAAATAAAAGTAATCAAGCAGTAGAAATCGAGTTTGGACTTACTGATACCGTAGATGATGAAACAAAAGAAGAATATAAACAATGCCAAACACCAATGAATGAAGATAAAACACAAGGGTTATCAGGAGAAAGTGGTAAATGTCATGTAGGGGATTGGATGACGCATCCTGCTTTCATAAGTTTTAAAGCAAATGGCTTGTGGGCAGGAAAGTTTGAAACAAGTAATAACAGCAACAAAGTACAAATAAAACCAAATAAAAGTTCCTGGAGAAATTTACAAATATCTAATGCTTATAATACATCATTTGATTACAAAAGAGACCTAGATAGTCATATGATGAAGAATACAGAGTGGGGAGCAGTAGCTTATTTAACACAAAGTATTTATGGAAGATGTACAAGTAACACTTGTACAGAAATAGCAATTAATAGTAATAACAATTATACAACAGGATATTCAAATACAAATATCTCCTATACCGATTCTAGATCTGTAGCATCAAGTACGACAAATAATTATAGCGGAATTTATGATATGTCAGGTGGTGCTTGGGAATTTACTATGGCTGTAATATTAGATAGTAATAATGAAAAACCTATATATTATTTAAGTGGCTTTAATGAAAGTAGTTTCCCAACAACGAAAAAATATTATGATATATACAAATATCATACAAATAGAACGCATTGGGATAGAAGAATATTGGGAGATGCGACAGGGGAAGTATGCCCATGTTCTGAATCAGGAACTCATTATAGTTCAATGTATGATGATTATGCAGGTTTTGGCGAATCTAATTGGCCTTGGATTGATCGAGGCGGGGCTAAGAGCTATGAATCTAGAGCGGGGGTTTTTGCATATTCACCTAATAGAGGTGCAAGTAATGTCGATTTTGGATTCCGTATAGTCTTGACACCACAATAAAAATGCCAATTTTAATAAAATTCATTCAAAAAAGGTAAATTGTCGCTACAATTTGCTTTTTTCTCTTGAGAATCTGCCCAAAAGTGGCAAAAATTTGGAAAATTAATCATTTGCATTTTATTTTTTTCTATTTCTTTTTACCTGTATTTTTTGTATAATAGAAATACAGATAGGGTGGATTTTTATGGATTACTTAGAAAAATTAAATGAACAACAAAAGATAGCAGTAATGCATAAAGATGGACCGTGCTTAGTCATTGCAGGGGCTGGAAGTGGAAAAACAAAAGTTTTGACAACTCGTATTGCCTATTTAATAAAGGAAGGTGTACCTTCTTGGAACATTTTAGCGATTACTTTTACCAATAAAGCAGCAAGAGAAATGCGTGAACGATTGGATACGTTAGTACCGGATCATAATGTATTTGTAGGAACCTTCCATTCTTTTGGATTACGTATTATTAGAGAAAACTATATGTATTTAGGTTTAGAACATAATTTTACGATCTTAGATAGCGATGATATTTTAAGTTTAATTAAAAAGATTATGAAAGATAAAGGAATTAGTAAAGAAGAATGTGCACCATCTTATATTCGTAATCGTATTAGTTTTATTAAAAATGAAATGTTAAGTCCTGCGGAAATTGAACAATATTTTAATACGGAGCCAGAACAAATTGCTTATGAAGTGTATAAAGAGTATATAAAAGTATTAAAGAAAAACAATTCCGTTGATTTTGATGATTTATTGTTATATCCAGTACAACTTTTTAAAGAACATCTAGAAGTTCTTGACCGTTATCAAGAAAAATTTAAGTATATTCTAATTGATGAGTATCAAGATACGAATGAAGTTCAATACAAATTATCTAAATTATTAAGTAGCAAGTATAAGAATCTATTTGTGGTTGGAGACCCAGACCAATCGATCTATATGTTCCGTGGTGCCAATTATAAAAACATATTGCATTTTGAAAATGATTATGTAAATACTAAAGTTGTTGCATTAGAAGAAAACTATCGTAGTACCAAAATGATTTTAGATGCAGCAAATTCTGTTATTAAAAATAATCAAGACCGTAAAGAAAAGAATTTGAGAAGTAACAAAGTATTGGGTGCAAAAATCAAATATTTAAGAAGCAATGATGAAAAACATGAAATTACCATGTGTATTGATGAAATTAAAAAATTAGTAGCAGATGGCTATCAAGAAAAAGATATTGCTATTTTTTATCGAACCAATGGTCAAGCCCGTGTGGTAGAAGAAATGTTTATTAAAAACAATATGCCTTATAAAGTAGTGGGTAGTTACTATTTCTATCAACGAAAAGAAATTAAAGATTTAATTAGTTATTTAAGATTAATTGTGAATCATAATGATGAAGTTAGTTTAAGAAGAGTGATTAATGTACCAAAACGAAAAATTGGCCCTTCTACGATAGCGAGTATTGAGGCAACTGCCATAGAAAACAATATAACAATGTTTGATGCCATTAGTAAAGGAAAAGAACTTGAGTTTAAAGAATTAATTCTAAAACTAGCAAAAGAAAGTGAATCCTTATCTCTAACGGAACTTATTGATTTAGTACTAGAAGAAAGTGGTATGAAGAAAGAGTTAATGGAAGAGGATACGTTGGAAAATCAACTAAGACTTGAAAACTTAATGGAATTTAAAAGTATTACGGCTTCGTTTGAAGAAAGAACGGGTAGTGTAAATCTAGAGGATTTCTTAGAAGAAATTAGTTTAATTGCCGATATGTCTGAACATAAAGAAGAGGGTAATGCCGTAACTTTAATGACAATTCATAGTGCTAAGGGGTTAGAATTCGATGTCGTTTTCTTAATCGGTATGGAAGAAGGCTTATTTCCTCATACCAACTCTTTAATGGAAAAAGATGGTCTAGAAGAAGAAAGACGTCTTATGTATGTTGGTATTACAAGAGCAAGAGATTTACTTTATGTAACGAATGCCAAAAGAAGAATGCTTTATGGGAAAGAAACTATGAACCCTCCAAGTCGTTTTATTGAAGAAATTGATAGTGATTTAATTGAGAAAGAAAGTGAGACTTTAAAAGAAGAAAAGAGTTTTTCAGCAGCAAACATGTATACCGATGAAGTAGTAGAGTTTACACCAGGAGACGTAATTGAACACGATACCTATGGAAGAGGGGTTGTTGTGGCTGTTGATAAAATGTTAGTCACGATTGCTTTTAATAAAAATGTGGGAATTAAAAAGTTAATGAAAAACCATAAAAGTATAAAAAAATTATAGAAAGAAGGAATGAAGGATGGATTTAACTTTAGTTGTAATGGCCGCAGGAATGGGTAGCCGTTTTGGAGGTTTAAAACAAATTACTCCAATTGATAATGAGAAGAACTTTATCATTGATTATTCGGTTTATGATGCTATTCGTGCAGGATTTAAAAAGGTAGTATTTGTAATTAAAGAGGAGAACTTAGATATCTTTAAAAGTACAATCGGAAGTCGTATTGAAGATAAAATAGAGGTTTCCTATGCTTTTCAAAAAATAGAAGATATTCCAGTTGAGTTGGATATTAGTACTCGTGAAAAACCTTGGGGTACGGTTCAAGCCGTACTTGCAGCAAAGCCTTATGTAAATGGTTCTTTTGTCGTTATTAATGCTGATGATTTTTATGGAAAGAATGCCTTTTTTGCAGCAGCCAAGTTTTTAAAGGAAGTAACAACACCTTACACATATGCGAATATTTCTTATGAATATGGGGTAACAAAAAGTTTAGAAGGTGCTGTAAAACGTGGCGTTTTATCTTTAGATAATGAAAAAGTAACTTCTATTATTGAATGTAGTATTGGGTACGATGAAGGAAAAATTATCGCAAGTCCATTAAATGGAGATAGTCCTTTTGAAATTGAAGAGAGTCATCCCGTTTCTATGAATTTCTTTGCTTTTCAAAATGATTTCTTCCTACTACTAGAAGAATTTTGGAACAAGTATTTTAAACAAGATACAGAAACCATTTTAAAAAATGAAGTTTTACTACCGGAATGTTTAAAAGAAAATATTGAAAGTGGTAAAATTACTGTTTTAAATCAACCAAGTGATAGTGTATGGCTTGGTATGACCTATAGAAGTGATTTAGAAAGTGTTATGAATTCAATTGATATCTTAAGAAAAAAAGGAGAATATACCATTCCTTTATGGGAGGACTAAAAGTGGAAAAAATTGATGCACAAAAAAGAATAGAAGACTTAAGAAGTATTTTAAATCAAGCCAATTATGATTATTATGTTTTAGATAATCCAAAAATTACAGACCAAGAATTTGATAAATATTTAAGAGAATTAGAAACATTAGAGAGTGAGTTTCCGGAGTTTGATAGTCCAACTTCTCCAACAAAGAAAGTAGGAGGAGAAGTCATTGACCGTTTTAAAAAAGTAAAACATCAAATTCCAATGCTTTCTTTACCGGATGTGTTTGATTTGATAGAGATAGAAGATTTTAACACACGAATTGAAAAAGAAGGTGTCAAACCAACTTACGTTTGTGAATACAAAATTGATGGTTTAAGTGTTTCTTTGCATTATGAAAAAGGGCATTTAATCTTTGCTGCCACTCGTGGAGATGGAATTACTGGAGAAGATATTACCCACAATGTAAAAACGATTAAAAGTGTTCCTCTAACGCTTAAAGAACCTTTTGATATTGAAGTTCGTGGAGAAATTTATATGCCTAAAAAAGTATTAGAGGAAATCAATAAGAAACGTGAACAAGAGAATTTACCTCTTTTACAAAATGTTCGTAATGCTGCGGCAGGTTCCATAAGACAATTGGATTCTAAAATTGCTGCAGAAAGAAAACTAGATACTTGGATTTATCATTTACCAAATCCCGAAGATTACGGAATTAAAACCCACGAAGATGCCTTAAAGTTTATGGAAGATTTAGGGTTTAAAGTAAATAAGAATGCCAATCGTGTTGTTACAGGGATTCAAGAAATAGAAGACTATATTAATGAAACAACCGAAAAAAGAAGTAGTCTTCCTTATGAAATTGATGGAATTGTTATTAAAGTCAATTCTTTAGATTCTCAAAAACAACTTGGATTTACTTCTAAATATCCCAAATGGGCGATTGCTTATAAATTTCCTGCCGAAGAAGTCTTAACGACTCTTAAAGATATTGTGTTTACCGTTGGAAGAACGGGAAGAATTACACCGAATGCTGTACTTGACCCCGTTATCGTAATGGGTTCTACCGTAAAACGTGCTACTTTGCATAACGAAGATTATGTGGTGATGAAAGATTTAAAAATTGGAGATACCGTATCTATTCGTAAAGCCGGAGATGTCATTCCGGAGGTTGTTGAAGCAAAAAAAGAAAGAAGAAGTGGTAACGAAAAAACTTTCCAAATGATTACGAATTGTCCAATCTGCGGTAGTGTTTTAGAAAAAAAGAAAGACCAAGTTGACCATTATTGTATGAATCCAATGTGCCCTGCTCGTAAGAGTGAAGCCTTAATCCATTTTTGTAGTCGTAAAGCCATGAATATTGATGGCTTGGGCGACGAAATTATGGAAGATTTGTTTAACTTAGGTTTTGTAAGGAAAATTCCTGATATTTATCGTTTGTATGAACATAAAAAAGATTTAATTGAACTTGAAGGGTATGGCAATAAAAGTGTTGAGAACTTACTTAATGCTATTGAAGACAGCAAAGGCAATAGTTTAGAACGTTTACTCTTTGGTTTAGGAATTAGTGGAATTGGAGATAAAACGGCTCTTTTACTCGTAAAGATATTTAAGAATATCGATGGATTTTTAAATGCGAGTTATGAAGACTTTGAACGTATTTATGATATTGGACCCATTTTAGCCCAAAACCTATACGATTATTTCCACGATATGGATAACATCGCTTTAATTGAAGAATTGAAAAGTATTGGTCTTAATATGAACTATCTTGGAGAAAACGAACGTCATCACGATTTAATTAGTGGTAAACGTTTTGTTTTAACAGGGACTTTATCGTTTACAGACCGTGATAGTTTAAGCAATTTACTGATTTCTTATGGAGGGGCAACTTCCTCAAGTGTCAGTAAAAAAACAGATGTTGTTATCGTGGGAGAAAATCCTGGAAGTAAGTATGATAAAGCAAGAGAGTTAAATATTGAAATATGGGATGAAGAAAAAATTAAAAGTATTGTGGATAGTTTGTAGCAATACTTTTTTATTAAACCTTTTTTTGATAATATTTAAATTTTTCTTTGTTTATTTTATGTACTAGTGTTTTGTCTCTTCTAGAATAGTCATATATCGGAATATCTAAATTAAGTTCTTCTAATAAATCAATTAATTGTAATACCTCCTTTATAGAGAGATTATACATATATGTACCTTCTTGTTCATTAACAAGACATGAATATAAATCGTATTGTATTCCTTTAATAAGATTACTTTTTATGAAATAATAGTACTGATATTCCCCAAAAAGATAACTACTATATCGTCTTTTATCTTCAGTATTTCTATACTGTTTATATTCTTTATGAGTAATAAAATTTTCGCATTCGATGGGATTAATGTTGTCTAAAATAAATGAATGATATAAGTAGCAATTAGACATATAACTAAGAAAAAGGTCATTATCAGGAATTGTAAGTTTAGTTAAACTTATATAAAAGGGTCCATTATTTTTACCACAGTGCGTTCTATTTAACAAATGACCGCATTTAATTCCTTCTTCTAATATATTTTTATAAATTTCTAAATTATACTTAGAGAAATGATAATACCAATTTAAATTAATTTCACATTCTTCTTCTATTTCAGTAATATAATGATTCACTATAAAAGATTCCTCCTCTAAGTTTTTAAATAAATTAATTTTCTAATATTCTAACATAATATATTAGGTAAATTCAAATAAGATAAATTAAAAACTAGCAAAAGCGTATATAATGTAGTATAATAAATATACCTTATATGAAAGAGGTTAGAATATGAAGAAAATAAAAAAATTATGGGTTGAAAATCGTGTGTTATTTGTCTTATTTCTAATTGTAATTATTTGTTTATTTGTTATAGCAGGTGTTGCCTTTAAATATTTTTTTGGAGCAACCAAATCAAGTTATGGCGACCGTTTGAATAGTATTCAAGATATTCCAATTACGGATGAAATAAAAAATAGTGTCTTAAGTAAATTAAGTGAAGATGAAACTATTTTAGATTCTAAAATCGATGTAAAAGGAAAAGTTGTTTATTTAACAATAAACTTTAAAGAGGGTGTTTCTTTAGAAGATGCGAAAAACAAAGCCCTTGCTTCTTTAGATTATTTTGAAGAAACGTATCGTACCAATTATGATTTTAACTATACAATCAAAGAAGAAACAACGGAAGCAAATGTTGGTTTCTTGCTTATGGGTGCTAAAAATATGCATGGTAGTGGACTTGTTTGGAACAATAATACAAAAGTAGAAACAAATGAAGAATAGTAGGTAGTGATTATATGAAAAAGAAAAAGAAATATTTTATTATAGGTGGTCTACTTGTTATCGCAATCGTAGCCATTGTTGTTACATTATCTCTTTACTTAACCGATAAAAGTCGATTAAATGTTACAGAGAAAAGATACCTTGCAGATAATTCAACCATTGTTCAAAATATCGATATTTTAAATGTAAATATTTTTGGAAATAATGGTAGTGGTGTTTTTTATGATTTCTTAGATGATTTCTATAAAGAATATAGTGTAAAAACCAATCCTGTTGTTTTAGAAAAAGGAGATACAACGAATAATGTTTCCTTCACCGTAAGTAATACATATGGAGATGATGACTTTATCTTTTATAAAGGACATTATGTTCTAGTTGGAAAAAAGGTAGAAAACTTTAGTAGTGCTGCTTCTTTAACCAATCAAAAAATAGGGGTTTTAAGTGAAAACTTAAGTCATATTACGAGTTACTTAGAAAATAATTCTTTAACGATTCAATCTTATAATACCGAAGAAGAATTAAAAACGGCTTTTGATGAACAAACGGATATTCAATATATGATTGTTCCTCTTGAATTAAACTTAGAGACAATTTTAAAAAATGATTACTATATTACGTATCATTTTAGTGATATTCCTTTCTATTATAAAGTCAATATGAGTAAGAATAAAACTTTAGGTTCTATATTAGAAAAATATTATATGAAGTGGGAAGAACATCACTTTGCAGATTCTTTTAAAGAACATTTATTTAAACAATTTACAGATGCATTAGGAATTTCTTTAACAGAAGTTGATGCAATGCAAAGTATTTCTTATAATTATGGTTTTGTAAGCAATAGTCCTTATGAAATTCTAACTGGTGGAAATTATGGTGGTGTTATTGCCCAATACTTAAAAGAATTTACCACCCTTACGGATACAGAAGTTAAATTTACAAAATATAAAAATATAAATAAATTCCAAAAGGCTCTAAAAAATGATAATGTCGATTTATACTTTGGTTTTTATAATGCTAGCAACAACAACTTTAATACGATTACAACCAATATTCCAATAAAGTTAAGTGTGCTTGCTGATAAAGAAAATCCTATTGTTATTAATTCTTTAAAATCATTAAATAATGAAACGGTTTATGTAGAAGAAGCAACGGCGTTGTATGATTACTTAAAAAATAATACAAAAATCAATTTAAAAACCTACAAAAAAGAAAGTGAATTAAAGAAATTAATTAAAGATGAAGAAATCGTTATTGTAGATACGAATGTTTATTATGCTTATCGTTTTAATATCTTTAATGAATATAGTTCACGTTTTAATATGACAACTTCCTCTACGTATACGTTTAAGACAGATGTCAATGAAACCTTCACAAAATTATTTAATAAATTTTTAAATTATAAAGACCCTGCAGAAACAGAATATAAAGGAATTTATAATTACGAAAGAACATTTAGAACCGGAACTATTACCGGAACCATTGCGAAATACTTTATGTATATTTTAATTATTTTTGTATTAGTTTTCTTATATGCTTATAAATTTACGAAAAAAATTAAACTATCGAAAAAGATTAAAAAAGAAGATAAACTAAAATATATTGACCAATTAACTTCTTTAAAAAATAGAAACTATTTAAGTGAAAACTTAGAGAATTGGAGTCAAAATACCGTTTATCCACAAGCAATCATTGTTATTGATTTAAATAATCTACAATATATTAATGATACAATGGGTTATGAAAAAGGCGATGAACAAATCAAAGCTGCAGCAAATATTTTAGTAAAAACGCAATTAGATAATAGTGATATTATTCGTACCGATGGAAATGAATTTGTAATTTACTTAGTCGGTTATGAACAAAAACAACTAGCAAGTTACATTCATAAATTAAATAAAGAATTTAATAAACAACTTCCTTATGAACAAGGGGCTGCGATTGGTTATAGTATGATACAAGATGATATTAAATCCGTAGAAGATGCTATTAATGAAGCCGTAGAAGAAGTAAAAAAACAAAAAGAACATAAAAAAGAGGGAAATGAAGAATGAAGCGATTTAAGAACTTTTTAAAAAAAGTTTTTAATGTAATAACAAGACCGGAGATGAGCGTGTTACCTGGACAACTCGCTTTCTTCTTTGTTTTGTCTGTAGTTCCTATTGTTACTTTGATAACGTATGGAGCTTCTTTTTTACATTTATCGATGGATTTTATTGGTAATTTTATCAATAAAGCCTTTGGAAGTGAAATTGCCAATTTAATTGTTCCAATGGTTAGTGTAACCAATATTGATTTTCGTTTCTTTTTTACTTTGATAATAGGTTTTTATATTGCAAGTAATGGAGCAGCGTCTATTATTGTTACTTCTAATGCCATTTATGAAATACCAGATACTAGTTTTCCAAGAAGAAGATTAAAAGCGGTTATTATGACCGTTCTAATTGTTATTTTGTTCTTGTTCATTTTAATTGTACCAGTTTTTGGTAAATATATTATAAAAGCCATTACGTTCGTTAATATGAATGAGAAAATCACGAGTACCATAACATTTACGTTTAACTTGCTTAAAGGACCTATTACTTGGTTTATCATCTTCTGTTTTATCAAAATGCTTTATACAATGGCCCCCGATAGAAAACTCGAAAGTATTTATGTGAATTATGGAGCAGCCTTTACAACAATTATGTGGGTTTTGGTAACAGCTATTTATTCTTACTACATTAACCATTTTGCTAACTATGCTGTCTTTTATGGAGGACTTGCCAATATCGTGATGTTAATGTTATGGGTGTATTTCTTAGCCTATATCTTTGTGATTGGTATGGCTTTAAATTATAAGGAAGAAACTAGAAAATTGGAAAAAACAGGTGCTATAAATTTAGGCCAATAAGCAAAAATAATACTGTGTACCCAAGTATTACTCAGTACACGAATTATTTTTGATATCAATTTAATATAATTTTGTATTAACGATATTAAAAAGTAATACTTAAAAAGGAATGATTTATTTGTTCCTTTTTTATTTACATATATTATAAATAATTGCATATAATATTATTGCAAATGTTTTGCACATATATTGCACTTGATTTTTGGATATAAACATAGTATGATGATATAGAAAGAGGTGATTTATTTTGAATGCTATGTCGAATACAACAAATATGACAATTCGAATTGATAAAGAATTAAAAAAGAATGTAGACCGTTTGTTTAAAAATTTAGGAACTAATACAAGTTCGGCTATTAATATGTTTTTAAGACAATGTGATAGAGAACAGGGTCTAGTTTTTACACCGACAATGTCCCCAGAACCAAATAAAGAACTATTAGAATCTTTACAAGAAATCGAGGATTATAAAAATGGTAAAGTTGCATTAGAAAGTTATAAAGATGTAAAATCTTTAAGAAAAGCATTAATAGATGAAGAATAGTAAATGCACTTTAGTTTTATCTAGTAATTTTAAAAAGCAATATAAAAAAATTGCAAAACAGGGAAAAAATTTAGATAAGCTTGATAATGTTATTGATAGATTAGCAAACCGTGATGTTTTAGAATCAAAATATAAAGACCATAGTTTAATAAATGATAAATATTATAAAAATTGTAGGGAATATCATATAGAATCGGATTGGTTGCTAATTTATCAATATGAAGAAAATAAACTGAATCTTTTATTAATTGCAACTGGTAGTCATAGTGAAGTATTTAAATAATTAAGTAAATATAAAGGAATGATTTATTTGTTCCTTTTTTTGACTTTTTTTAAAATATAAGATATGATGGTAGTGCATTAAAACATCAGGAGGTTAATTATGAAAATTGTTACAGTAAAAAATTCAAAAAGAATGTTAGGTGCCTTAATGGCTATAAGTGTGAGTACCTCTTTTATGAATATACCACCCTATAAAACCGAAGATTCTTATGAATTACAAAGTTTTTCCAAAAAAGAAGAAAATGGTTTTTCAAGAAAAAGAACTAAAAAGAAATCAAATAATATAGAGGCATCTTTCTATAGAAACTCGAGAAATAATAATGGCAAACCAAATTATTTTTAAAAAATGTTTTTTTTATGCTATAATAACTTCAATTAGGAGGGGTCTTATATGCTTGTTTATGGAAAAAATGTTTTAAAGGATATAGAGTTAAAAAAAATAAGAAGAGTTTATTTAGCAGAAAATTTTAAAGATAAAGAAATTATTTCTTATTTAGAACAAAACCATATTCATTACTTTTATCGTAATAAAAATCAATTGGATAAAATGATCAATGGCAATCATCAAGGTGTTATTATTGAAATGGATGAGTATGAATATGCACCATTTGAAAAAGCGTTAGAAAGTAATTTTATTGTTGCTTTGGACCATTTAGAAGATGTGCATAATTTTGGAGCCATTATACGTACTTGTGAAGCAGCAGGTATAAATACGATTCTTATTCCAAAAGATAGAAGTGTTCGAGTAAACGAAATTGTAATGAAAACAAGTTGTGGGGCGTTAGATAGAGTACAAATTGTTTTAGTGAATAATTTGTGTGAGGCATTAAAAAAATTACAAAAAGAAAACTATTTTGTCTATTCGGCTTTTATGGATGGGGAAGATTTTGAAACTATCGACTATGCGGATAAAAAGGTTTTAGTAATTGGAAATGAAGGTAAAGGGGTTAGTAAGATTATTGAAAATATTACCGATGTACGTGTTAGTATTCCGATGCGTGGAAAAGTGAATAGTCTTAATGCAAGTGTTGCAGCAGGAATTTTGATTTTTAAAATGAAATAGGGGGATTTTTATGAATTATGAAGAGTACTCAGATGGTGAGTTATATTCTTTAGTTTGTGAACAAGATGAAGATGCAAAAGATATGCTCTATACAAAATACAAGTATATTATTGATATTGTAATTAAACGTTATGCCTATTCTGCTATGAAATATGGGTTAGAATATGGAGATTTATACCAAGAAGCCTTAGTTGGTTTTTCGGATGCCCTAACTTCTTTTGATGGCGAAAAAAATTCGGCTTTACCTACGTTTATAACGTTATGCGTGGATAGAAAATTACAAAATACAATACGAAAAGCCGCTAGGATAAAAAATCAAGTTCTCTTAGATAGTTTATCTTTGGATCATGTGTATGAAGACTATAACTTACCTTTAAAAGATTTGATTAGTGATCATCAAAAAAACGATCCTTTAAATAATATTACCAAAGATGAAGAATTTGATGAACTTGTACAATTTATAGAAAAAGCCTTATCTCCTAGTGAATATGAAGTTTATAAGTTATTGATTGCAGGGTTGTCTTATCAAGATATCGCCAAAGTTTTAAATAGATCGACGAAACAAATTGATAATGCGATTCAAAGAATTAAAGGCAAAGTAAAAGATATTTTAGAAAATAGACAATTAAATTGAAGTTTTTACTTGCCAAAGTGCTTTATTTATGTTAAATTAAGTTTAACGAAACACGAAAGTGTTTTTTATTTGGAAAAAAGGAGTTTTTTAAATGAAAAAGCAAGAAACAAAAAAAGATTCTAAAAAAGACATTAAAAAAGTAGCCAAAAAAGGAACCAAGAAGGTTAAAAAACAAAAAGAAACAAAGAGAAAAGAAGGATTCTTTAAAGGAATAAAAGTGGAACTTAAAAAAGTCACTTGGCCTAGTAAAAAAGATATTTTAAAATATTCTATTGCAACATTAGTTTTTTGTATTGTTGTCATGGTATTCTTTCAACTTCTAGACTTTTTATTATCTATTGTTAAAGGGGTGTTTAATTAATGGATAAGTTATGGTATGTTGTTACAACTTATGTAGGACACGAAGAAAATGTAAAAGAAAAATTAGAAGCTAGAACAGAATCTATGGGAATGCAAGATAATATTTTCCGTGTGGTAATTCCAACAATAACAGAGGTAGATGATAAGGGAAAAACAAAAGTTAAAAAAATGTTTCCCGGTTATGTTTTTGTGGAAATGGTTATGAGTGATGAAGCGTGGTATGCTGTACGTAATACACCAGGTGTAACAGGATTTATAGGCTCTTCCGGTAAAGGAGCAAAACCAACACCATTACAACCACAAGAAGTAGATCGTATTTTAGTCAATATGGGTATTTCTAGAGTCGATGCCGAATCTGAACTTAAAGTTGGAGATAAAGTTAATGTTATTGATGGTCCATTCAAAGGTATGATGGGTACTGTTGATACTATTGATTTAGAAAATAGTCGTTTGAATGTATTAATTGATTTATTCGGACAAGAAACTCCTGTAGAAGTAGAATTATATCAAGTAAGTAAATAAGGGTTTTTAAAACTCTTTTTTAGTTAGGGGGATTTGAATGCAAAAAATAACTGATTTATGTGCTATAGATAGTATAGTGGATTATATCAAAACTTCTAAAAAGTATAATAGATTAAATCCTTATCAAAAAGAAAACCTACTAGTACAACTTTTTCATATTCGTAATTTTTCACAACTAAAGAAGGAAGATCGTATTGTACTTCTTCAAGAATTAGAATATGTGAGTGCTAAAAAAATGAAAAGAACTCCAGAACAATTTGTTGTCTTGGGTAGTAGCAAAGATTCTTTAATGGATATGGGAAATGATTTTGTTCATAAAAAACTTTATATTGATAAAAAGTTTTTATTAGAAGGTATTAAAAAAATAATCACACCTAAAGAAGAAATACAGGAAGTAAAAATACCCTATTTACATATTGAATTATTGGATAATTTATTTCACGAACAATATCATTCCTTTTTAAATACTTATATTGTTCAAAACGATTATAAAATCGTAGAAAATAAAATTTACTATCGTGAGTATGTGGAGTTTGCCATATGGCTTTTTCTAAAAAAGTCAGAGGATTTATCTACTTATTACGAGCCAAGTTCTACAAGTTATCATATTTATCGTACGATTCCTGAAGAATACTATGCTTTTAAATATGCAAAAGAAAAAGTACAAAGAGTATTTGAAATTTTAAATAGAATGTATGGAAAAGATGTGTATTATGATACTTATCTAGAAAATGTACTCGATAATGAAAATGAAGCCGTTTTTGATTATCAAGTTGTAAATAACATAAATGAGGATATTACTTTAGATGATCTTTATCAAAAAATGCTAGCAGAAACAATAGAAGAGTTTTCAAAAGTTACAAATGAATCTTTAGAAACAATCGAATATACGTTAAAAATAAGTCCTTCTTTTTTAGACAAACATATTTAAATAGTTAAAAAATAACTAAATCGTTCATCAAAGATTTAGTTATTTTTTTCTTTTTGTTTTTTCTTTTCATCTTCTAATTCATCTAAAACATATTCACAGGCTTGAATTACAAATCTTGAAAAATTAGATTGAGTTCCTTCTAAATATTTTTCTATTTTATTAATTAAAGGAAGGGGAAAACGAATGGTTTTTGTTTCACTTTCTTTTTTCTCAGTATTTAATTGAAATGCCATTTTATCACTCTTTCTACTAAAATTGTATTACAATTAAGCAGCATAATATGTATTACACAAATGTGTTGCAAAACGTAATACAGATATGATACTATTAAACTAGAAGAGAGTGAAAATATGGAAAAAAATAAAAAGAAAAAATATGTAATAGCAGGAATAGTGTTTACAATACTCATAATGATAGGAACAAGTTATGCGTGGTGGACATCAACAGCAATACAAAACGGAATCAATCAAATAGAAAGTGATTGTTTAAATATAACGATAGAAGGCGAAAAGGATGCAATCAATTTAGAAAAAGCCTATCCATTAACGGATGAAGAAGCAAA
>CANROY010000026.1 GCA_947632355.1 uncultured Bacilli bacterium | reverse complement strand
TTATTGCTATTTTGGGAACTTATTCATTTACACATTTCTTATTTTATTAAACGGGAACTTCCTTTTTAATTCTTCCTTTTTCAATATAATTATGAATAGAAGGAGGCTTTTGGATATGATATTTATTAGACCAAAAGATTTAGTAAATCGAAATGAATTTGTAAGGGAACCAGTGGATACTGTTTGTAGAAAGTTAGATAAAATAGAAAAAAATACAATTTTAAAGGGAGATGGGAGAGGAAAAAGTATTGTTCTTGCTCATATGCAAAATAAAAAAGCAGGAACGGAAACTCCTTTCATTAATGCTTGGTTTGATGTAGCAAGTTTAAGTAGTGCAAGTTCTAATTTAGATGAAAACTTTTTTAGACACTACCGCGAAATGCAATTTTCTTTTGAACTACTTTCTTATTTAAAACAATATTATGAAACTGTTTATAATACACATTTAATAAATACTTGGGAGTATTTAGATGTTTTAGATAGTGAAACAGTCAATTTTTTAAATAATTATCTTTATGATGATACTTTACAATTAAAAAAATTACTTTCAACAGGTGAGGTAAGTGGTGAAATACTTGATTGTATGAAAAAGAATTGCAAACTTTCTAATATTGAGTTAGGAATAGATAATTTTGATCAAATTGATAATGGAAATGAATTAACACAACGTATTTTAAAAGATTACTTTTCTCTTTTTAATAAAGTTATTCTAAGTGTAAGTGATGATACACTAAATAAACATAAAGATTACAAAATAAACGAAATCAACTATGGAAGTGTTCAAACTATTCGATTAATGTTTACAAAAAGAATAGAAATATATAATGCAAGACAAGAAGTAAAATATGATGAATTAACTATAGATTGGTTAACAGATGATTTAATTCTTACTTTAATAGAAATAACAAATGGTAATTTAAAACTTATACTAGATACTTTATGGGAAGTAGCAGACAGTATAAAATTCTATGAAAGATATGATGATTCTATTTTTAATAATGCTTTAGAAGAAAAGTTAGGAAGGGCAAGAAGATTAAAACAATACCAACATACTCCTAAATTTTATATTTAAGAAAACATTTAAAAAGCCTACTGGTTTAATTATCAGTAGGTTTTATTATGACATGACGATTTGGTTCTTCTCCTTCACTTATTGTTGTAACGCCTTTAAAATCAGTTAATACATTGTGAACAATTCTTCTTTCAAAGGAATTCATATTTTCTAAAGTTGCTTCTACTTTCGTACTTCTTACTTCTCTAGCTATTTTTTTTGCCATATATTCTAAATTTTTAATACGTTTTTCTTTGTAGTTTTCTACATCTAAATTTAAGTTAATATGAACACTATAATCATTTTGAACTTTTTGTTTAGCAAGAGTTTCAAGTGCTTTTAAGGTTTGTCCATTTTTACCAATTAATATAGCGTTATTATCAGCATACATCGTAATGGAAATTCTTCTTTCTCTTATAGAAGACTCAAATTGAACATCCAATCCTAAATTGGTAATCACTTCTTTTAAATAGTCCTTTATGTTTTCTACTAAATCAATTAAGGTAATGGCTTTTATTTTGTAAGTACTTGATTTAAATAGACGTCCACTTGTTTCTTCTTCTATATGATAGACAATCTCACTTTCACTAGCATTTAATTTTTCTGTTGCAAGTTTAATTGCTTCTTCCCTTGTTTTGGCTTCTAATACTACTTCCTTCATTTTTATTTACCTCTTTTCTTACCTCTATCTCTCATTATTTTAAACAAATAATTTTGAATAACTGCAAATCCATTTGTTACCACCCAATATAATGCAATAGCAGTTGGTAAACTAAAGGATGCGATAGAAATCATAATAATCATAAATTTTAATGTAAATTTCATTTGGCGTTCCATTTCACTATTTCCGGCTTGACTATTCATTGAATTTTTAAATGAAAAATAAGTAGATAAAATAATGAGTAATAATAATCCAATATAAATATATTTTCCTTGACTTAATCCAACAAGTGGGGTCATACCTAATTTCATACCAAATAGACTATCTTCAAATATAGCAGGTACACGATTGATGGCTTGTAAGAAAGCAAAGAATAAAGGTAATTGAATAAAAGCAATTAAACATCCTGATACAGGATTAATTTTATATTTTTTATACACCATCATTGTTTCTTGACTTTTCATCATCATTGAATCGGTATCGGTTCTACCCGCATATTTCCTTTCAATCTTTTGAATTTCCGGTTGAGCCTTTTTCATATTTTCAGATTGGTCCATTGTCTTTTTTGAGAATGGTAATAAAATAAGTCTTATTCCTAAACCAATTAACATAACAGATACACCATAATTTTTAAGAAGAATTCCTAATTTTAATATTAACCAAGCAATGGGTTTTACAAAAATAGATTCCCACAAACTATGATATTTGATATCACTTGGTTTAAAATTTTCACAAGTCGGTAGTTCTTCTAATTTTGTACTTAATTGGTCATTGTATTTTACATAGACATCATATAATTCTTGTTCTTTTGGTTGACAAAGAATATTATTTTGTAAACTTTGTCCTGTTTTTTCATACGTTACTATATTTTTATCTTCTTTTAAATAGGTTTTATTTCCACAACCAGTGGTTAAGAAGAGTAATAGTACAACTAACACAAATACTTTTTTTGTTTTCATTGTTTCTTCTCCTTTATCAAATTTTCTAATGCACTTTTCATTTCTTTATAGGGTTTATTTTTACAACCCTTCTTTATCATTATAATATAATCACAGTCATTTTTAAAGTTTTGTTTTAATTCATCCACAATGGCTCTTGTTTGTCTTTTTAATTTGTTTCTTTCAACAGCAGTACCTACTTTTTTACTAATTGCAAGTCCAAAACGGGGAATATTTGCTTCTCTTTTCTTTTTATATAAAGTAAAAAATTCATTTTTTATATAAGGACAAGTGTTGATAATTTGATTAAATTCCATTTTTGATTTTACGACTTCACTTTTTTTCATTCTATCCCTTCCTTATATAAAATAGCAAAAAAACCACGTACTGTGGTTTACTTCGTAATTAAATTTTTACGACCTTTTTTTCTTCTATTTTTTAATATCTTTGTTTCTTTACGTGCAAAAAATCCATGTTTTTTGGCTTTTTTTCTTTTATTTGGTTGATAAGTACCTATTTTCATAATCGTTTCCTCCTTTAAATCTAAAGCCCCCTTATTATAATATTTATTTTAAAAACTTGTCAAGAAATATTGGGCATTTCTATTATATTTTATGAAAAAAAACTTATCCACATTAAAAACAATACGGTTAATTTTTTTATACACTATGTGAATAAGTTTTCCTAAAAAAATTTGTGAATATTGTTGATAAATCAAAAAAAGTTCGATATTATAAGAGAAAACTTAGGTGGATAAGTTGTGGATAACTAAAAACTTATCATTTTGGACTTTTCTTTCAAAAGGGTTTGAGATAAAATGAAACTAGCCTAAGGTACAGAGAGTGGGGTGAGGGAATTTGTTAGTAGAAACAAACGATTTATGGACTCAATTTCTAGAATCCATCAAAAATGAAATAAGTACTGTTTCTTATAATGCTTGGTTTAATGATTTAAAATTAATCTTTATGGATAATACTTCTATGACGATACAAGTTCCCATGGAAATCCACAAACGAATGCTTGGAGATACGTATTATTCCTTAATAGAAGATACTTTATTTAAACTAAACGGAATTAATTATGATATTAACTTTGTATTAGAAGAAGAAGTAAAAGAGGAAGATAAGGTTGTAGAAGAACTTCCTATAGAAGAAGAAAAGAGTACCAATGAAGTATGGGTTAGTAACTTAAAACCGGAGTTAAATTTTGATACTTTTATTGTTGGAACAACCAATCAACTTGCGAAAGTAAGTGGTATGGCCGTTGCAGAAGAACCTGGTAAAATTTATAATCCTTTATTTATATATGGAAAAAGTGGAATAGGGAAAACTCACTTAATGCAAGCCATAGGAAATTTTATTGCAGAAAATACCGATAAAAAAGTGTTATATGTTACTTGTGATACGTTTATGAATGATTACATTGGATTAATGGCAAAGGATAAAGGAAAAGAATCAATTGATTATTCAACCAATTTTAAAAATAAGTATCGTAATGTAGATGTCTTAATTATTGATGATATTCAATTCTTAGTAGGAGCAGAAAAAACGCAAGAAGAATTCTTTCATACTTTCCAAGCATTACATCAAGCCAATAAACAAATTATTATTAGTTCAGATAAAAGTCCAAATGATTTAAAGAAAATAGAAGAACGTTTAAAAAGTCGTTTCTTATGGGGACTTACTGTTAATATTGACCCTCCTGAATTTGATTTACGCTGCCGTATTATTAAACAAAAATTAAAGGGTATGAGTATTGAACATATGGTAGGGGATGACGTCATTGAATTTATTGCCAATAATTGTCAAAATGACGTACGTTTCTTAGAAAGTACTTTAAGAAGACTAATGGCTTATACAGCAATGGTTGTTCCTGAAAAAATTGACCTTGCTTTTGCAAATGAAGCCTTAAAAGATTATTTAAATGTGAATATTTATTCTGAAAATTCGATAGAATCCATTCAACAAGCCGTTGCAGATTATTACCATATTACAGTGGATGATTTAAAAGGGAAAAAGCGAAGTAATACGATTGCCATTCCAAGAATGATTGCTATGTATTTATCAAGAATGCTTACAGAAGAAACTTTTCCTCGAATAGGATTTGAATTTGGTGGTAAAGATCATTCTACTGTTATTCATGCTTATGAAAAGATAAATAAAGAGCTAAAAGATAATAAAAAATTACAGCAAGAAGTAAATGAAATAAAAAATAAACTATAGATTGTGAAAAAGAGGGTAAGTTATTCATACTTTATTCACGTAAAAAAAAAGGAGAATGGTAAGAAAATAAAAGAAAAAGAAGTAGTTATAAACGTTATCCACACTATAATAAACATAATAAAAAAAATTAAAAAATAAGAAAGAAGGAAGTCAAATGAAATTTACAATTGATAAAACAATTTTATTAGAAAATTTAAACAATGTAATAAAAGGAATTTCGACTAAAAACGTAATACCTGTTCTAAATGGTATTAAATTTGAATTAACAGAGAAAGGATTATCTTTAACTGCAAGTGATAGTGAATTAACGATTAATACATTTATTGATGCAAAAGAAATTAAACATATTGAAAGTACTGGTACCATCATTATTCAAAGTAAGTTCTTATTAGATATTATAAGAAAGTTACCAAGTGATATCATTGATTTTGAAATGTTAGATAAATTAAAAGTAAGAATATTTACTGAAAACGACCAATTTCAACTAAATTGCTTAGATGCAAGTGATTATCCTAATTTAAAAATGGAAGAACATAAAGATCCTATTTTATTAAAAGGAGATGTCTTAAAAGAATTAATTAATCAAACGGTATTTGCTATATCTACACAAGAATTGAGACCATTACTTACAGGAATAAATATGACAATTACAGGAGATTCTCTATTATTTATTGCAACAGATTCTTATCGTTTATCAAAGAAAAATGTAAAATTAGATAATCCAATTGATACGGATATTAACATTGTATTGCCAGGTAAAAATATTATTGAACTAGAAAAAATTATTACAGATGATGAAATGGTAGAAATTCATATCTTTAATAATAAGGTGTTATTTAAATATAAAAATATTAAATTTCAAACCAATTTATTATCTGGAACGTATCCAAATACTACAAATTTAATTCCTACAGAATATGGAATTATTGTAAAAGCAAATAAGGATGAATTAATCGCAAGTGTTGATCGTTTTTCACTACTTGCTCAAGGAAAAGATAAAAATATCATTCGTATGCAACTAAATAATAAAGAATTAAATATAAGTTCTTATGCATCAGAACTAGGTAATGCGAATGGTAATCTAAAAGTAGATACGGATGCGAGCGCAACGATTGATATTTCGTTTAGTTCTAAATATATGTTAGAAGCCTTAAAAACAATTAAAGAAGAAGAAATATTATTATTAATGACAGATGATATTAAACCGATTGTAATTAAATCAGTAACAAATGAATCTTTAATTCAATTAATTTTACCAATCAAAACTTACTAAAAATGGTAAGTTTTTTCTTTTTTTGACAAATTTTTCACTTTTTCCTTGTTACCATAGAAAACAATTTATGAGTGGGGGAGGTGAAAAAAAAATGGGACAACATTATGAAATTAATGATAAAACCATTGCTCTTTATGGAATGTCAAATAAAACAAGAGTCTATGAAGAAGATAAAAATTTTATTGTGGATAAACCTGCAACTACAATAATGGAAGAAAGTTGTTCTTATTTTGGAAGTTCACTAGAAGGTCGAAAAAAGGGTACAGAAAATTTAATTGGGGTAAGTTATAAAGCCCCAATTATTGTAGAAGAAACAAATGATTTAATCTTTTTTCCAACTTCTAGTCCTAAGGGAGAGAGTTGTTCTTGGATTCGTAGTAATAAAATTGATCGATTCTATTATAAAAATAATCATTTAGTAATTGAATTTAAAAATGGATATAAATTATTTTTAAAAGTTTCTTATGATTTAATTAATAAACAAATTCTTAGAGCAACAAGATTAGAACATGTTTTGAATGATCGAAAAAAAGAAATTTTATTAAAAGAAAATAATCAATAAATTTTATAAAAAAAGTTTAAAATAGTCTTAAAATATGTTATAATTTTAATAGGTATAGGAGTACACAAATACCTATTATTTTATTATACGGGCGTAAAAGAGGCAAAATATGCAAATACAGGAATTGAAATTACTAAATTTTCGGAATTATGAAAAACTACAAATGACTTTTCAAGACCATTTTAATATTATCTATGGAAAAAATGGTAGTGGAAAAACCAATTTAGTAGAGGCAATTTATGTACTAGCATTATCTAGGTCTTTTAAACAAGCGAATGATAAAACCTTAATACGTAGTGGCACAGATTTAGCAAGAGTAGAAGGAACAATAAAAGATAAGTATACCAATACGTATAAAGTTTTACTAACTTCAGAGGGAAAAAAGGTAAAAATCGATAATAATAAAATTACGAAAATTAGTGATTATATATCCAAAATCAATATTGTTTTATTTAATCCTAATGATATAAAAATGATTAAAGACACACCCAGTATAAGAAGAAAATATTTAAATATTGCTATATCTCAATTAAATGTAGAATATTTAAAAAACTTAAATCAATATAATAAACTGTTGAAGGCTAGAAATGCATATTTAAAAAGAATGTACTTAAATGGAAATTCTTTAGAATCTTATCTAGAAGTTTTAACAGAAAAATTAATTACGATCGGTTTAGAAATTTATGAAAGTCGTAAGAAGTATATTGATTTAATGAATTCTTTTATAGAAACTATCTATCAAAAGATTGCAAATGTTGGTACTTTGCAATTAAAATATTGTAGTGATTTTGCTAGTAAAAACAAAGAAGAACTACTAAAATACTACAAAAAGAATTTAAGTAAAGATTTAACGTTTGGTAAAACAACATTTGGTATTCAACACGATGATTTAGAATTCTATTTAGATGGTTTTCTATTAAAGGATTATGGAAGTGAAGGACAACAAAAGAATGCTGTTATTTCGTGGAAATTTAGTGAAATTGAGATATTTAAAAAAGAAAAAGAAGTTACTCCAATACTGATATTAGATGATTTATTTAGTGAACTTGACCAGGATAAAATAGAAAATATCTTTAAGTTTTTGACCAATAATATTCAAACCTTTATTACAACAACGGATATTGAAAAAGTAGAAAACTATTTATCCAATCAAGAATATAAGAAAATCTATGTAGAAAAAGGCACTATAAAGGAGGCATAAAGAAATGGATGAAAAAGTAACACATTATAATGATGATGATATTCAAGTTTTGGAAGGCTTAGAGGCTGTTCGTAAAAGACCTGGTATGTATATTGGTACGACCAGTGAAAAAGGGTTACACCATTTGGTTTGGGAAATTGTAGATAATGCCATCGATGAAGCATTAGCAGGTTATTGTGATGATATTGAAGTTATTGTTGAAAAAGGAAATATCATTACGGTTAAGGATGATGGACGTGGAATGCCAACAGGTATTAACAAAAAGACTGGGTTATCCACAATTGAAACCATTTTTACTGTTTTACACGCCGGTGGTAAATTTGGTGGCGGTGGCTACAAAGTAAGTGGAGGATTACATGGTGTAGGTGCTAGTGTTGTTAATGCTCTATCTACTTGGCTTGAAGTTACCGTTTATCACGATAGTAAAATTTATTATCAAAAATTTGAAAATGGTGGACATCCTGTTGAAGATTTAAAAGAAATTGGAACTTGTGAAGAAAATAGAACTGGAACTACAGTAAGATTTAAAGCAGACCCTGAAATTTTTACGGAAACGACCATTTATAACTATGATACGTTAGCAAAACGTTTACAAGAACTTGCTTTTTTAAATAAAGGAATAAGAATTCTATTACGTGATGAACGTGAAGAAGAGAAGAAAGATGAATTCTTATACAATGGTGGTATTATTGAATATGTTAAAATGCTTAATAAAAATAAAGAACCATTGCACGATGAAGTTATTTATGTAGAAGGTGTAGAAGATGGCATAGAAGTAGAAGTGGCTATGCAATATAACGATTCTTATAATGCGAGTGTTTATTCTTTTACCAACAACATTAATACGTATGAAGGTGGAACACACGAAGATGGTGTTAAAAGAGCCTTAACAAGAATTATTAACAATTATGCGAAAAATGCCAAAATTTTAAAAGAGAATGATGAAGCATTAACAGGTGAAGATGTTCGTGAAGGACTTACAATGATTATTTCTTGTAAGCATCCAAATCCTCAATTTGAAGGACAAACGAAAACAAAACTTGGAAATGCTGAGGTAAGAAAAATAGCCGATGATGTTTTTAGTGAAGGATTTGAACGTTTCTTAATGGAAAATCCAGAGGAAGCTAAAGTTATTATTGATAAAGCATCAACGGCTGCAAGAGCAAGACTTGCTGCAAAAAAAGCAAGAGAACTTACAAGAAGAAAATCAGCATTAGATACAATCAATACTTTAGGTAAACTTGCAGATTGTACAAGTAAGGATGCAAGTATTTCTGAAATCTTTATTGTCGAGGGAGATAGTGCAGGAGGGTCTGCTAAAAGTGCTCGTATTCCTGCAACTCAAGCAATCCTTCCTTTACGTGGTAAGATTTTAAATGTTGAAAAAGCAAGACTAGATAGAGCCTTAAGTAATGAAGAAATACGAACAATGATTACGGCTTTTGGTACTGGTATTGGTGATGAATTTGATATTGAAAAATTAAGGTATCATAAAATCATTATAATGACCGATGCCGATGTCGATGGAGACCATATTCGTATTTTGTTATTAACATTGTTCTATCGTTTCTTTAGACCAATTGTTGAAGGTGGTTACGTTTATGCAGCACAACCTCCACTATATAAGGTTGTTTATGGAAAAAATATAAAATATGTTCAAACAGATGAAGAACTTGCTGAATACCGTGCAACCCTTCCTGCTACTGCTAAACCAGTTGTCAATCGTTTCAAAGGTTTAGGAGAAATGGATGCAGAAGACTTACGTGATACAACTATGCACATTGAAAATCGTGTTTTAAGAAAAATTACCGTTGATGATGCTATGCTTGCTGACCAAATATTTACCGATTTAATGGGTGATGATGTTGCTCCACGTAAAAAATATATTGAAGAACACGGTAGCGAATTTGATGATTTGGATGTTTAGGAGGTGTAAGGTATGGATAAAATAATTGAAAATAACATAGTTGAAGAAGTTAAAGATTCTTTTGGTCGTTATGCAATGAGTGTTATTGTTGCTCGTGCATTACCGGATTTAAGAGATGGTTTAAAACCTGTACATCGTCGTATTTTATATTCTATGTATGAATCTGGATATACACCTGACAAGCCTCACCGTAAAAGTGCAAGAATTGTTGGGGATGTTATGGGTAAATATCATCCACACGGTGATTCTTCTATTTATGAAGCCATGGTAAGAATGGCTCAACCATTTAGTTTCCGTCATGTCTTAGTCGATGGCCACGGAAACTTTGGTAATATGGATGGTGATGGTGCAGCAGCAATGCGTTACACCGAAGCTCGTTTATCTAAGTTATCTTTGGAAATGGTTCGAGATTTAAACAA
This sequence comes from uncultured Bacilli bacterium, assembly GCA_947632355.1. Taxonomy (GTDB): domain Bacteria; phylum Bacillota_I; class Bacilli_A; order RF39; family UBA660; genus MGBC108787. Next base: position 5,481 of record CANROY010000026.1, on the reverse strand, counting down.
AAATACTGTTGATTTTGTACCAAACTTTGATGAAACAGAGTCAGAACCTAAAATATTACCAAGTCGTTTTCCAAATATCTTAGTAAATGGAACAATGGGTATTGCAGTTGGTATGGCAACCAATATTCCACCTCATAACTTAGGAGAAGTTATTGATGGTTGTGTTGCTTATATCGATAATCCGGATATTGATACCGATGGATTAATGCAATATGTTAAGGGACCTGATTTTCCAACAGGGGCTTCTATTTTAGGTAATAGTGGTATTAAAAAAGCTTATGAAACAGGTAGAGGAACTATTACTATTCGTGGTAAAGCTGATATTGAAGAAGTAAATGGTAAAACTAGAATTGTGGTTACGGAACTTCCTTATCAAGTAAATAAAGCAGAATTCCAATCTCGTATTGGAGAACTTGTTCGTGATAAAATCATTGATGGAATTAGTGAATTACACGAAGAATCTAACTTAGAAAATCCAGTTCGTGTTGTCATTTATTTAAAAAGAGATGCTAATGCGAATGTCATTTTAAATAATTTATATAAATATACACAATTACAAACAACTTATGGTATTAATTTATTAATGATTGACCAAGGAGCTCCAAAAGTATTAGGTCTTAAGGATATTATTTCTAAATATATTGATTACCAAAAAGAAATTATTATTCGAAGAACCCAATTTGATTTAGCTAAAGCAGAAGAAAGAGTCCATATTTTAGAAGGTTTAAAAATTGCTCTAGATAATTTAGATGCAGTTATTAAAACAATTCGTGAAAGTGAAACAGATGTAATTGCTAAAGAACAATTAATGTCTAAATTCAATTTGGATGAAGTACAAGCTCAAGCCATTTTGGATATGAGATTACGTCGTTTAACAGGCTTAGAAAGAGAAAAAATTGAAGCAGAACTTGCTGAATTATTGAAGGCTATTGAAGAATATCGTAGTATTTTAGCAAGTGAAGAAAAAGTTCTTGCAATTATTAGAGAAGAATTACTTGAAATTAAGAATAAATATGCTGATGAAAGAAGAACAAATATTGATATGTCAGCTATTGAATATATTGAAGATGAATCTTTAATACCTGAGGAAGATATCATTATAGCCCTTACACACAATGGTTATATTAAGAGAACAACTTCTGATACGTTTAAATTACAAAACCGTGGTGGAGTAGGTATTAAGGGTATGAATACGAATGAAGAAGATTTTGTTGAACATTTAGTAAACTTATGCACACACGATTATGTTCTATTCTTCACAAATAAAGGTAAGGTTTATCGATTAAAAGGTTATGAAATACCTGAATTTGGTAGACAATCAAAAGGATTACCAATTATCAACTTATTACAAATAGAAAAAGATGAAAAGATTAACTCTATTTTGAGTATTAAACGTGATGATGTTGCTAAATATTTACTATTTGCTACTAAACACGGTATTGTAAAAAGAACGAATATTAGTGAATTTGAAAATATTCGTACCAATGGTAAAATTTCTATTAGTTTGAAACCAACGGATGAATTAATTTCTGTTAAGAAAACAACGGGTAGTGATATGATTTTACTTGGTTCTGACAATGGTCGTATGGTTAAATTTGATGAAAATGAAATCCGTATTATGGGTAGAACAGCTAGTGGTGTTCGAGGAATTAACCTAGATGGTGGAGAATGTATTGGTGCAGAAATCGCTAATGAAGACGACAGTTTAATTATTGTTACGAAGAAAGGTTATGGAAAACAATCTATCATTCGTGATTATCGTCAAACGAGAAGAGGAAGCAAGGGAGTTAAAGCTTTAAATATTACAGAAAAGAATGGACCAATGGCTGCCTTCCGATTAGTAGAAGAAAATAGCGATTTAATTATTATTACCAATACAGGTATGGTTATCCGTGTACCTCTTGAACAAATTAATACTTTAGGTCGTGTAACACAAGGTGTAAGAGTTATTAACTTGAAAGATGGTCAAGAAGTTTCTAATATTAGTTTAGTTGAAAAAACACCGGAAGTTGTAGAGACAAATGAAGAAAATAATGAAGAACAACCAGTTTCTACACCTAATATAGAAAACACTGATTCTGAAGTAGAAATAGAAGTTGTTGAAGAAGTAGAGGAAAGTTCAAAAGATAATTAATGTTCCACGTGGAACTTTTTTCTTTGTCTAAAAAGTGTAATGTTTCACGTGAAACTATTGTATTTTAAATTTATTTTTGTTATTATCTATTTGTGCAACGAATATATTGTAAACTGGTCAGAATCGGAAGATAGCAGCCACATCAGTCTCTATTCGTGTGCACTTTTTTATTTTAGGTGAGTCGTATGAAAGAAGAACAAATAATAAGTAAACTTTTAAAATTATCAAATAAATCTTATAAAAAAGGTGAAATTCCTGTTGCTGCAATTCTCATTCATAACGATAAAATAATTGCTAAGTCTTATAATCAAAAAGAAAAAAAGAATGACATAACAGCACACGCTGAAATCTTAGCAATTAAACAGGGTGCACGAAAATTAAAAAGATGGAATTTAACAGATTGTACTTTATATGTTACATTAAAACCTTGTAATATGTGTATGGAAATTATTAAGCAAAGTCATATAAAAAATGTCTATTATTTACTTGATAGATTGGAAAATAAACGTGATTTTACCAAGACAAATGTAACAAAATTAAATCATATAAAAGAAACGGAAACTTATCAACAATTATTAACAAATTTCTTTCAAAATATGCGTTAAGTATTGCTCTTTTGTGCTATAATGAAAGAGTGAGGAGAATACTTATGACAAACGATTATAAAGTACTATATAGAAAATATCGACCAACAACTTTTGATGAAATCGTTGGCCAAAAATATTCTATTGCAATGCTTAAAAATGCAGTAGAAAATAACAAAATATCCCATGCTTATATTTTTACAGGTCCTAGAGGAACAGGAAAAACAAGTACGGCAAAAATATTTGCTAGAACAATTAACTGTGAAAATCCTAAAAATGGTGTTCCATGTGGAACTTGTTCAAGTTGTATAAACAATAGTAATAATGCAGATATTATAGAAATAGATGCGGCTTCAAACAATGGGGTAGATAGTATTCGTGAAATTATCAACAATGTAAAAATTGCTCCAACCTATAGTAAATATAAAATTTATATTATTGATGAAGTTCACGAATTATCCGATTCAGCCTTTAATGCTTTGTTATTAACATTGGAAGAACCTCCAAGTCATATTGTGTTTATCTTTGCTACAACGGATATTGAAAAAGTACCAATTACTATACTTTCTCGTTGCCAACGTTATGACTTTAAAAAATTAACAAACGAAGAATTAAAAGAACATTTAAAAAACATTGCTACTAAGGAAAATATTGAAATAACGGATGAGGCATTAGAAGAAATTGCTTATTTAGCAGATGGTGGGTGCCGTGATGCTTTAAGTATATTAAATCAGTTATGCACAAGTAATGAACATATTGATTTAGATACGGTTTTAAATAATTACGGTTCTGTTTCAATGGCTCAAATTAAGAATATTGTGAATGCTTATATTGAAAATCAATATGATGAAATAAAGAATATCTTTGATAATATTGAAAAAATGTCTATTGATTATAAAGTTTTCTTAAAAAAATTAGTAGATCAATTTTTTCAAGAATCTATTCACTTTAAGATGAATGGTAATAATGAAATGTATTTAAAAATAAAAGATACAATCTTTGAATTTAATGATATTATCAATAAAATTAATATCAATGTAGACCCTTTTTTATTGATATTCTTAGTTTTAATAAAAAATATGGAAGTAAAAGAAGTCCAACCAACGAATAAAGAAAAAGAAACTATATTAGAAGACAAATCTCCTATAAAAGAAGAAAAAACAATTGACCAAGAAGAGGCAAAAGAGCAAATAACTGAAGATGTTATACCAGAAAAAAAAGAAGAAAAAACAACGGAAGTTAAAGAAGAAAAAGATTTAACAAACGAATATATTGAACAATTAAAAAAGGTACGAATCAATAATTGCTTTGCTAAAGCAGATAAATCTATCTTATTAAAAAGTAAGGAAAAATGGCAAAGTATTAAAGAAAATAGTAGTATTGATAAAGAAATTGAATCGATTATTATTGATACAAATACAGTTCTTGCTTCGAATGAAATTCATATTATTACAGATATACAAGAAAGTATTGTTGAACTATTTAATACACATTTAGAAGAAATAGAAAAGCAATACAAAGATATTGTTGGAGAAGAAATTCATTTTATTGCTCTAACTACAGAAGAATGGGAAGAATATAAAAAGGATTATGTTAAAAAATTAAAAGAAAAATATGTTTATCATTATTTAGAAGAACCCCTAAAACCCGTAGTACAAGATGATAAACAGGAAGCAAAAGAAAATTTGGAGGAAGTAATTTCTATTTTTGATAAAGAAAAAGTAGAAATTAAATAGATAGAAAGAAGGAATAAATATGAATATGCAAAATTTAATGGCCCAAGCCCAAAAAATGCAAAGAGATATGCAAAAAAAGAAAGAAGAAATTGATAATACGCTTTTTACAGGAACATCTGAATTAGTAGAAGTTGTTTTAAATGGTAAAAAAGAAATGGTTTCTATTAAAATTAAAGAAGGTATTGATTTAGAAGATTTAGAAATATTAGAAGATATGATTGTTTTGGCTTCTAAAGATGCAACAAGTAAAGTTGATAAAGAAATAGAAGCAAAAATGGGTGCTCTTGGTAGTTTAGGTGGACTTTTCTAAAATGATTTATCCAAAAAAATTAGAAACAATCATAGAGTTTTATAAAAAGTTACCAGGTATTGGAGAAAAAAGTGCTGAAAGAATGGCCTTGGCTACTTTGGATTTACCAAAAGATGAAATTGAAAATGTAAGTAAAGACTTAGTAGATGCAAAAAACACATTAGGACCTTGTTCCATTTGTGGTCATATCACTGATAAAGAAATTTGTGATATTTGTAGTAGCGAGACTAGAAATAAAAATATTATTTGTGTTTTAGAAGATTATAAAAGCGTTTTTTCTTTTGAAAAGGCTGGTAATTTTAAAGGCGTTTATCACGTTTTAGGAGGGTTAATTTCTCCAACAGAAGGAATTGGCTATGAAGATATTAATTTACCCAGTTTACTAAGTCGAGTAGAAAAATTAGAAAATCCAGAATTAATTCTAGCTTTAAAATCAAATATTGAAGGAGAAACAACAACTTTATTCATAAAAAAAATATTGGAAGACAAGAATGTTATTATTTCAAGATTATCCTATGGTATTCCTATGGGTGCCGATATCGATTATATGGATACGATTACTTTGGATAAAGCCATAGAGGATCGAAAACAAATTTCTGATAATAAATAGAGAGTTTGTCCCATATAGTTAAATAGGTGATAGTCTGAAAAGAAAAACAAAATTTATTTTATAAAAAATAGTAAAAAAGGGCAGACTTCCCCTTACCCCAAGAAAGT
>CANROY010000025.1 GCA_947632355.1 uncultured Bacilli bacterium | reverse complement strand
AATCTACTCCTTTTTGTAAAGTTTTTTACGTTATACTACACATTATTTACAAGAAAAAAAGAAGATTATTCTCCTTTAATTTTATTTATGTAACGTAATCATATTAAATAGAAATAGAAAATAGACACCTAATTTCATTCCTACTTTAAACTTTTGTTGTTCATAGACAGCAACTGCTTTATCAACAAGAGTAATACAAATACTTTCTTTATATTTAGGCATTGTATTTCCTAAAGGAAACATATGTGATAAAATCATATTCTTTTGTAAATCATTCAGTTCAAAATAATGACTAGCATTTAAATAAGCCATTTTAGGATGCTCTACTAAGTTTTTAACTTCTCCATTTTCTTCTAATTGATAATTGAAATAAAAATCATGCAATAAAGCCGCACGGGTTGCTTCTTTATAATTGAAATGCAAGGCTTTGGTTACCTTATAAACGCCTTTTGCAACACGCATAGAATGTCCAAAACGGGATACCCCATGGTGTGCTTCATTATCCAATTCTCTAAAATCATTATTTTTAACAATATCCTCTATAATTGTATCAAATTCATCTTTCATATTGAAATGTTCACCTTCAAACTAGTCAATTATACCATATTTTTTTTACAAATACTATTCCCCTTATTATTTTATGCAACATTTGACATTTTGTTAATTAAATTTATAAATTTTTTTCGCTACTTTATAGCCATTTAAAGCAATAAAGTTTCCTACTTTTGTTGGTAAATATGTAAATCCTGCAACAGAATTATAACGTAACTTCTTATACAAAGCAGGGTTTAATTCTTTTAAAAAGTTCCATAATTCCTTTCTTTTTTCTAAAGACTCTTTATCTTTTTTCATCAGTAGCAATACATCAGAAATCATCATCATCATAGAAAGCCATTGTAATAAATATTTATAAAGTTTAGGACTTTGTTTTTGTACTGTTTCTAAATCAACACAAGAAAGCATAATTTTCGTTACCTTTATTTGTTGGTCAACTCTTTTTACCATTACACTCTCATTTACCGATTGATCATCTCTTCCAATGAAATAATGGTATAGATCATAGTCATAGTAACAAATGGTTTTAACATAAGGAAGTGGCAAGAAAGCAACAATATTATCCACATAAAAAGTATGTTCTGGTAATTTCAAATTACATTCTTTTAAAATACTTGTTTTATAAAGTAGTGAATGCATAATCAAGTATTGACTTTTTTTAAAACTTTTACTTTCTTCCCAAGTACAAATTGTATTCGTTTGAAAAATATTATGAAAAGACATTACTTTTTGGGTTTGATCATATAAATGGTCATATACATAGTTACAAACGACTAAATCGGGTCTTTCTTTCCTTTCTTTTAAAGTAGCAATTAATTTTTTTAAAGATTCTTCGTCTAGCCAATCATCACTATCGACAACTTTAAAATATTCACCGCTTGCTAGTTCTAAACCTTTATTAACACCACTACCGTGTCCTCCGTTTTCTTTATGTACTGCTGTTATGATACTCGGATATTTCTTTTGGTAGGCACTAGCAATTCTTTTTGTATTATCGGTGGAACCATCATTCACAATAATGATTTCGACATCCTCTTTTCCTACCAATAAAGAATCGATACAACGATTTAAATAACTTTCGGAATTATAGCTTGGAACAACAAAACTAATTAATTTCTCTTTCTTTTTCATACTATCACTATTACTATTGTAACACAAATTTAACTAATACGATAGTGGGCAAGAATTTCGTAGTCTTCTAAGACATCTTCTTCGTAATGAAGTTGATAGGGATTAGCGTGATGAATTAAATAAGGAATTCCCTTTTTGTTTCGAGCATCCGATAGAACCCCAATATGATTTTTAAAAACAACGATATCTCCACCTTGCCATGATGCGATATCACTTAAATCGGTGGTTAAGGGAATCGCTTTTCGACTTAAATAGATATTTAAATTTTTTACTCTTCGAAAATCAATATTTTTATCAATAGTATCAATCGCATAGGCATCTTGATTTTCTAAAATATCTTCATACATTAACTCCATTATGTCATAGCCAGCACTTAAAAATCCGTTGGCAACCACATCGGTACAAACGCCATAGGCATCACTCGAATACCCTGTAGCATAGTAATTACTTTTATATTTTGGTTTTGTTTTTATATACTCTTTTACACCATTTAAAAAATCGGTTTGATCATCCACTCCATCTTCGTCATAATCAACACTACTTTTATACTCGATAATATGGAAAAAAGAAGAATCATACTTTCTATCTGATACAATAAACATATAAGTACATAGCCCTAAAAATAGAAAAAAGAATAACACTAGAATACCTATAAAATATGTTCGTTTCAAATGTATCACCTATAGACAAGTATACCATACATCTTTCTTTGCAAGTACTTTTTCATAAGTTTTTTCTTGATTATTTAAAGACGCTAGTAAATCCTCTAATTCAGAATAAGAAAGAAAACCTTTACTTAATTGTTCTTCGTCTAAAAAGAAAGATAGATTACATATTGTTAAATCATTTTCTTTATCTATTGGTTTATATAAAGAAGTTTCATATAAAGTTGATGATGCAAACCCTTCTTGTAGACATTTTAAACCACTTTTTAAATCAAGAAGATTGTAGTAATACGTAGAACCTTCATAAGTAATTGAATACTCTTTACTATAGATAGAAAAATTACCATTAACATCAAATAATAAAATTAAGTCATCTATTTTATACGTTTTTTCTTTTAAATCTAAATACGGATTGTACAAAAAACTATTATATGTACTTTCTAAAACACTAAGTTCTTCTTTTGTATAGGCTTTATCAGTCTCTAAATTATTTTTTAAGAAAAAAGATTTTGTATTTACTAAAGAGGTTTTATAGGTTTTATCGGGTAACCAATAAAAGTCAGTTTCTATTAAGTTGGGAATCTCTTTTGAAAATATTTGAGTTGGATTCGTAATAGACACATAGTTCTCTTCTATTTCATAAGCAAAGGTATAAGTCATATTTCCTAAAGAATCACTACTTGTAAGTAACAAAACATCTTCTAAAGAAAACAAGTCTTCTTCCAAAATGATTTCTTCTTTTGCAGAAGTTCTTTCTACATCACTTGGTGTCAAAAGACGAAGAGCGACAATAGAAGTTAGTATTGCCATATATTTTGTTAATTTTTTCTTTTGTTTCATTTTTATTACCTCTTTAATTTTAATGCAAACAAAAAACATTTTAGCACAATAAAACTATTTGTCAAATAAAAAAAGAAGCCGACTTAAGCTTCCATTATATTTTTAATCTTGTCTTTTGCTGTTGTAACGGATTCTTCTTTTGGCATCATTACATAGGATTTCACTGTTTTATAAGAATAGGTATACTCGTGTGCATCTGTTCCTTCTAATGTATATTTTTCTACCTCCCAAGAAGGCATTTCTTTTATTTGTTGTTTAATTAATTTTGTAATATTTTCAGTTCCCACATTGGTTACAAATTTATCATTTAAAGCATTTAGTAAATTATTGTATTTTAAGAGTATATCTTTCGATAAGGCTTTTTTTAGTAATGCTTCGATTAGTTGTTGTTGGTGTTTTACACGTCCAACATCGCCATCTTTTAAACTTTTTCTTTCTCTTGCATAGGCCAAAGCTTGTTTTCCATTTAAGTGATTGATTCCCTTTTTAAAACTATAGTTTACGACTTCATCTTCTTCGTAGTAGGCTCTAAAGGCTTCATCACAATCAACATCAATTCCTCCTAGTTCATCCACAATTTTAATTAATGAAGTAAAGTTTACTTTGGCATAGTAATTGATGTCAATCTCTAGTAAATCTTCTACCGTTTTTACACTTGTGTCAATTCCATGAATACCAGCATGCGTAATTTTATCCTTTAAATTTGTATTGATACCGTGTAGTTTTACATAGTAATCTCTTGGAATACTCGTTAGTAAAACTTTATGGGTTTTAGGATTGACCGTTACGACCATATTGACATCACTTCTAGAAACACTCGTAATTTTTCCATAACTATCAATCCCTGAAATATAGATATTAAAGGCTTCTTTTGTGATATCCACATTTTTAATTAAGCCATCATTTAACTCAACATCTACAGAAAACGTATAGATAATTTTTTCTTTATTTTTTAATTCATTACTCATTTCTTCTAATACACTTTTTTGAGCATCTTCCATTAGGATAGCATCGACTTTTTGGTCTAATAAATCTTCTAATAAAGCATCCATATCTGTAACAGAAACATATTCTACGGATGTTTTTTTGTTGATGTGTTTCTTGGCTTCTTGTAACCCTTCCTCTTCTTTACTGTTTAGAATCCCTAACTTTTTGTCTTTGATATCTTTTAAATCTTTATAATTACCCGTATTTAAAACAATGACACTATAATTTTGGGTATTGTAATTTCCATGATTAATTTTTTGTAAGAAAAGTAAAGTATGAACAAGATAACCAAGAAGTAAAATCGTTCCTATCATCTTTACAATTGTCAAAAAGGAACCTAAAAATCTTTTTTTCCAATCTTTTTTTAATGTTAAGGAAAGCATACCAAAATCAAAAAGAACTAAAGCAATTCCAATAAGCACAAAATAATGCATAGGTAAAAGATTCGAAAAGAATAAGGCAACTAATAAAAGAATGCTTAATAAAAAAGAAACGTAAAATAAACGGCGAAAGACTTTCTTTTTTACTCTTTTTCTTTTAGGGGGATTTGTAGTTTCATTCTTTTTCATAGGTTTCACAACTTTCTAAATTAATTGTACCATAGCTTAAAAAAAGGTTGTTAAAACTTAACAGCCTCTTTGTCAATGAATAGTCAAATTAAATGGGTAAACCACTCGTAATCATGTCAAACAAGCGACTTCCTAACTGCCAAAGACTTGCTTTTTTTATTTCTTCTTTGGTAATCACGTTTACTTCTTTTAAAACATTATCTTGTTCATCTAATACTTCTAAGTAGCCAACTACTTCTCCACTTTTTATTGGTACTTCTAGTTTGTTTACTACTAAGTTATAGTCATAGTTAATTGCCTCATCACTTGCTTTTTTTAAAATGGTTACGTCTTGTTCCGGATAGAGTTTGGTAATTAAAACATTTCCTTTTTCAATTTTGGTTTCTCCAAGTTCACTATCTTTAGAAAGTAAGACATCGAGTTTATAAGTGTTAAAACCATAGTTTAGCATACTAACGGTATCTTTGCTTCTTAAGTCACTTGTTTCGGCGTTCATCACAACCGATAAAAGTCGCATGTCACCTCTTTTAGCCGTTGTTGTAATACAATAACCAGCTTGATTCGTAAATCCGGTTTTTAACCCATCCACTCCTTCATAAAATCGCACCAAACGATTGGTGTTTACTAGCCATACACTAGAACCATCTGGTTTTTTTAAGTAATCTTCATAAAGAGAGGTGTATTCTAAAATACGTTCATGTTTTAATAATTCTCTTGCCATTACGGACATATCTCTTGCTGTTGTATAATGGTTTTCGGCTTCTAGTCCGTGTGGATTTACAAAATGAGTATTTTTAAGTCCTAAACTACTTGCCTTTTTATTCATGGCTTCCACAAAGGCAGAGACACTACCACTTACTTTTTCTGCCATGGCAACTACTGCATCATTTCCACTTGCTACCGCAATTCCTTTTAAGAGTTCACTTACTTTATACTTTTCTCCGGTTTGTAAAAATATTTGACTTCCTCCCATACTAGAAGCATTATCACTAATCACGACTTCATCCTCAAAAGATAATTTTCCACTATCAATGGCTTCCATAATGAGAAGCATACTCATGACTTTGGTCATAGATGCTGGGGCTAGTTTTTTATCTGCATCTTTTTCATAAAGTATTTTTCCGGTAGAAACTTCTAAAAGAATCGCACTTTCACTATTAGGAGCCAGTTCTTCTGCCCATACATTTTTTATAAAAACGGAAAGACAAAGAAGTAAAACAATTCCAATTTTTTTCATATTCTTCACCTATAAAAAAGTATGAGATGGATTACAAAATATGACAGAACTTGCTAAATTTATTTTATACAATAGGTGTAAGAAAGAAGAATAAAAAATGAAGAGAAAAGAACTTTTTTTGGCTTCCTTATTTTCTTTAAGTATTTTAGGTACTTGTTCATATTTTCTTTTTCAAGGGAATACAAATAAGGAAGAGGTGGCAAGTGTGATGAAAGAAAACAAAAGTGTTTTAGCTCTTATCAAAGATACTAGTGAATTTAAAGAAGAGTATCAAACTTTCTATGGGCAAATCATCTATTTTGATTTTCCTTCTTTTTTTCACGAAATTAATATATTACTTTCTCTTGGGTATATGCCGGAGGAAATCAATTCTTTCTATACGTATATGAAGCACGAAAATATTGAAAAACTATTGGATTACGAAAAATTGGATTTAAAAGAGTACTATGCTATTCCTAATTTTGAAGTAGATAAAATTCCAAGGTATGAAGTGTTTAAAGATGAGTTTGGCTCTTCTTTATCGGAAGCAGTTTTAAAAGTCAATATTGGTTTAGATCATGATTTTTATACCAACGTAAAAGAAATCGAAGAGAAAGAAGAACTTACTGTTTTAGTGAATAAATATCGTACTTTAGGAATGTATGAACCGGAAGATTTAGAAAGTTTAAGTTATGATGAACACTATAAACTAAGAAAAGTTGCAAGGGATGCTTTTGAAGAACTTGTAAGTGGTGCAAAGTTAGATGGTGTCTATTTAAGACCTTATAGTGCGTATCGTTCTTATACGTATCAAGAGTCTATTTACAACACTTATGTTTTAAGAGATGGTAAGGAAGTTGCGGATACGTATTCCGCAAGGCCGGGACATTCCGAACACCAAACAGGACTGGCTGTTGATGTGAAAAGTGAAGGATGTAATGAAATTACAACAAGTGAGGCCAAGTGGTTAGAAGAACACGCCCACGAATATGGTTTTATTGTTCGCTATACCAAAGAAAATGAATCGATTACTGGTTATATAGAAGAACCTTGGCATTTACGTTATCTAGGAACTGAACTAGCCAAAAAAGTAGTTGATAGTAACCTAACATATGATGAATATTATGACCTTTATTTAAAATAAGTTTGAATTTATAGCAAAAATGTTTCAGTCAACTGAACAATTTTTAAAATTTTGTAAAATTGTTCACTTGCAAGAAAAAAATAGGATTCAACCTATTTTCTCATTTAATACTAATTCTTTTTTAGGGCCATCATCATAGAGAATACTTTCACGAATATCTTGATTCATAGAATTAGTAAGTTCTTTTGCATCCATATTTGGATTTTCATATAAATAACCTTGAGCTAAAAGACAAAGCCATTCCCATTTTTTATCACAACCTTCATAAGTGGTTGTATCAAATTCTTTTAAATAGGCACTGGCATCAATTTGATACTTTGCTAGAAAACTTTGTCTTGCTCCACATAGTAAACAACGGCATATATTTTCATTTGCATTATTGCCTTTATGTAGTAGAACACCTATATGAACACAATTTTGTTGTTCTTCTTTTAGTTGCTCTTCTAAACCCTTTATTTGATAAATCAATTCTTGTTCTTTTTCAGCAATCTCTTTTGTTTGTTTTATTTTATCCTGTAAATTCATTTAGTAATCCTCCATGTTATTCAAAGAATGCATTAAATAATTCTTTTTCATCCTCTAAAATTTCATCAGTAAGTTCCATCATAGAAGAAGTTTGTTTAGCACTTGTCCCTTCCGTAATACGTTTCGCACTACCTTCTTCTACATAAATAAAGTTTGGAGCAAATATTCTTTTCTCTCCTACTTTGACGGTTTTTCCTTTGCTATTTGTTAGCGTATAATCACCTAAAACAGAATCAAAATAGTTTAATAATGTTTTATATTCTTCTGTTCCTTCACTTACTAATTCTACTTTATCTTTATCATTTAATTTATAAGTATCTCTTAATATTTCTTTATGGTTTCCATCCCAAATATCAACATAATAGATAGTAGAAATGCCTTTTTCTTTTGCTACTTCAATTGATTTTTCAATTACACTACGACACCAAGGGCAATAAGCAGAACCAAAATAAACATAAAAAGTTTCTTTATTCTCAATCTTTTCAATAATTTCCTTTGGAGTTGCATAAACAAAAGGATTTTCTTCATCAATAGAAAGAGTACGATGTTCTTTACCTGATGAATTTTGTACTCCATTTAAACTTTCATATTCTACTTTAAAACGATTCGTGTTCTCCACTCCTGCTTTATTGCCACAACTAGAAAGACCTAAAATCATAGTAAAACAAATCAATATAGATATTATTTTTTTCATTTTTTACTTCACCCAATTTTCATTATAAACTTTTTATATCGATTGTAAAATTTTTTCTATTTCTAGAAATTCATTATCTACCTGTCTTTCTACAATCTTCATAATCATCATTTAAATGAACCAAATCATTTTTTAACTTTTCTAAACGTTCCTTTTCTGTTAATGTGCAATCTTCGAAATTATAATCTTCACTTACAGAATTTTCTTCTGTCAAAGCACAATCATCAAAGTTGCAATCATCATTTACTACAATAGATTTCTTTTCTAATTCTTTTTCCTTCACTTCTGTTAATCGAATTCCTTCTAAATTTTTCATAATCATCTCACCTAATATGATTATATAAGAAAATAAGAAAAATTGCTAGAAAAACCATATTTCTAAACCATTATTATGACTCATCTTTCATCTTCTTCATAGGATATGATAAAGGAAAGAAGGAAAAATTTTGGAGAATATTACATTAGGACAAATTGCTGCTATTATTACTTTTTTAAGTGTTTTTATTGGAGCTATCACCGCTATTATCACGTTTTCTAAATCTTTTATTAAAAAAATACTAGTTCCCATTAATGATAAAATTGAACATTTAGAAAATGTTTCTTCTATGGGGAGAAACAATATAGAACTTGAACTCATTAAAATTATTTTAGTTAATTTTATTAACGATATTGAACAAGGAATTGAAAAGACACCTGTACAAAAAAGAAATGCGTATGAATTATATGATCGTTATGTTTTGTTGGGTGGAAACTCGTATGTCCACGATAAATGGGAAGAATTAATTAGGGAGAAAAAGATCTAATGGAAATCAATTATGTACTTGTTGTTGCGATGGTGACGTATATACTTGGAACATTTACCAAAACGTTATGGCCAAGTTTACCACATAAATACATTCCTTTACAAAATATATTGATTGGTATTACAAGTGCTCTTATTTGCTATTTTACCAAGTTAGAACCAAGTCTAATAGAAGCTTTCACACTTTGTTTTTCTGCAACACTAGGGGCAGGAGGAATGCATGATTTGGTAACCTCTCTATCAAGTAATACCGAAAAAAAAGAAGTAGAAAACGTACAAGAGAAAAGTTAACAAGCTTTTCTTTTTTATTTGAAAGTCACTTCTACTATATCGCTATCTAAATCTGGTAAATTGTTGATATGGCCAATTTTGGTATAGGAATAACTTGTTGGAAACGTTTTATAAAAAAGTACAAGACAATTGTTTTGATAGAGCATTACATCTCCTTTTTGTATTGTTTGGACTTGTTCAGGATTATTAGGTAGTGCCGTATCCAAATAAACATATTTTTCATTTCCATTTAATTCTTGCATTTGGATAGATAATGGTAATAAAGTTAAAAATTTAGAAACAGTTTCATTCTTTTCTAAAGTAACCTCATAACTTTCATTTTGTAAAACTAGAAACATTTCTTTTTCCTCCTTTATTTTTGAATCTTCTTTTTGGCAACCGGTCAGTAAACAGAAACTTAAAAGAACTAAAAGTATTTTTTTCATAGAATTCCTCACTTTAATAAATCCTCAATCAAAAGTTGCGTACTTTTTGCTAAAACATTATTTTGTAAAGAGATAATTCCATAAGCAATTTTTGGTGTTTTAGGAATTGTTTCAATTATGAAGAGTTCTTTATTCTTTAATTCTTTTTGAATATATAACTTGGTTACATACCCTATTCCATATCCAATTTTGGCAAAATCCACAACTAAAGAAGAACTTCCAATATTTAATTTTGAATCGATTTCTATATGATTGGTTTTAAATAAATTCTTGGCACTTTTGTAAGCATTTGAAGGGGCTTTTTGCAAAAGAATTGGATACTCTTTTAGTTTTTTTAAAGAAATCGGTGTTTTTATTTTTTCATACCACTCTTTATTGGCAACAAATTCATAAGATGTTTCGCCAAGTAATTCAAATTTTAAATCTTTATCCAATTCTTCTGGTCTCTTACAAATTAGAATATCCAATAATCCGTTTTCCAAAAGACAAATATTTTCTTTTGTTGTATCTGTATTGATTTCAATAACAATTTCCGGATATTTTTTATGAAAGGACTTTAATTTTTCTATTAAAAATGTTTTCACTAAAGAAGTACTGATTCCAATACGGATTGTTCCACAATACTGTTTATTATAGTTTTTGACCTCTTCTTCTACATTTTCTAATATTGTGATTGCATTTTTTATTTTTAAAAAGATTTCTTGCCCTATAGGAGTCAAGACAACTCCCTTTCTTGTTCTTGTAAATAGGATTACCCCTAAAGCCCCTTCTAAGTTTTTGATATGTTTTGTAACCGCCGGTTGACTTATATTTAATACTTCACTTGCTTTGGTAATATTTTGATAGAAGGCTACTGTATAAAAAATACGATACAATTCATAAGAAACCATAGAATCACCTAGAATTATTATACTATAACTTATAGTTATTGCCAATATACTTTTTTTGTATTTTATTTATAACCAAAAATGGACTATAGTTAGTATAGGAGGAGAGATAAAAAATGGAAAAAAGTTTATATGAAAGAAAAGTAGAAGAACTATTAAAGAGAGGTGAAAAAGAAAATTACTCACATTTATTAATGATTCTTGATGAAGAAGAACAAGACACTATACCTTACTATGTAAAAAAAGAACAAGATATTAAGGATATTGTTTTTGATATCGTAAAATACCCAAATTATAAAATATTAGAAGTTTACAATTATGAAATGGATTTAGAAGAGCAAATAAAAGAAAGAAGAAGTTATCATATTGATACAGAGTATACAAATGCAAAAGTAAAAGAAGCATATGAATTTGCTAAAACGAAACATAAAGGGCAAAAAAGAAAAAATGGAGAACCTTATATTAACCATCCTATTTGTGTTGCAAACCTTGTGAATCAATATTTTGAAGGTGATATAAGAAAAAAAGAATTATTGGCTGCTGCTTATTTACACGATACTTTAGAAGATACCGATACAACTGAAAGTGAATTAAATCTTCGTTTTGGTTCCTATGTAACGTATTTAGTAAAAGGAGTTACCAATAATGATACGATAAAACATCAAATGGGCAAAACAAATTATTTATGCTATAAAATGGAAAATATGGAATCCGTTCTTTTAGATCTGAAACTATGTGATCGTTTAGCAAATGTTTATGACTTAAAAAATGCTTCTTTAGATTTCATAGAAAAATATAGTGTAGAAACAACAGTTATTTTAAATTATTTAACGTTTCATTATCCTTTAACGTCTACCCAAAGAAAAATTATAGAAGAGATTAATTTAGAAATTAATAAATTAAGAAGTAACTTAATTTTAGAACGTATTAAAGAAGTCAAAAGTTAAAACTACTTTTTGCGAAAAAAACTTTTTCTTATAAAGGGAATTAAGAAGACGACAAAAAGTAGTACAATAAAAAGTAAAGAATACGTTTTATGAACTATACTATAATAAGTTGTATAAAGTAAAAAGCCGATGGCATAAACAAAGAAACTAATACGAAAAACAAATTGACAAATAGAAACTAATTTCGGCTTTTCAAAGATTTCAAACAAACTTTTAAAAAACATAGCAATCGTACATACCAAAAAAGGTAAAATCATAAGTTTTGTTAGTAAGGAATTTTTAAAAAAAGCAAAAGTTAAAATATAACTAGCAAATATAGAAACACAAAGATTACGTATTGAAATAATTTTCATTTGCATCACTCACTTACTAAATCATAACTAATTGCAATTAGTTGTTCTATTTTTTCCTTTGGAACACTTCCTTCTAATAAAATCGTAATCCAATGTTCTTTGTTCATATGATAAGCAGGAAGTATACACTCACTTTTTCTTAAACTGCCAATCATTTCAGGAGGACATTTTACATTTAAAATATCAACTTCTTCTGGATCACTTAATCCTAATTTGTCTTTTGAAACATTCATTACTATTCCAAACCATTTTTTCTTTACTCTAAAGATGGCATAGAAAGGATATTTCTTCCATAAATATTCTGGATTCGAATCATATTTTTCTTTGATATATTTTATAACTTCTTCTTTTTTCATACTTCTATTATAACACTAGAAACGTAAGTCGAATATGGTAATTTATTCTTAATATCTAAAAACTTTAATTTTGCAAATTTGATATTCATAGGAATTCATAAGTTATAATATTTCATTAATTAAATCTGAAACACTCCTATATTTTTTTAATGCCACCTGATTTAATTCTTCTATAGAATTAACCATTGCATAGCCATTAAAATTTTTAATCATTTCAATATCACTATAACCATCACCAATTGTATAGACATCTTCTTTTAATAAATTTAATTTATTTATCAATAAATTGATAGCATTCGATTTATTTGTTTCATTTGAAATTATTTCTACTGAATTTTTTGTAACATAATAGGAATTAACATAATTAGAATATTTATTATTAATTATTTTATTAATAAACATTGCTTCTTCTTTTGTTTTATATTCAACATGAATCTTTGTTAAATTACCATAATCAAATTCAACTCGACTCTCTAATTTACTACAACAAAAATATTTTATAGATTTTTCTAGTTGTAAATCTGCTTTAATTTTATTTATAATATCATTATTTATAGTAAAATTGGCAATCACATTATCATCTTTATCTAGTATTGTTGCTCCATGATTAATAATTATATAGTCATATTTAAAATTATACATATCTAATTTTTTTTGAAAATCAATATAACTTCTACCTGTTGCGATAACAAATATATTTCCTTCACTTCTAAATTTAGCAACGGCTTTTTTATTCCTTTCAATATCTTCATCATTTACATAAAAAGTTTGATCATAATCACTAACTAATATTTTGGAATTATATTTCAATTTTCTTTCTATATCTTCTTCATTTACCATATTATGTACATTTGATTCATGAATAATTTCGGTCCACATAGGTTTACAAGTTTTTATTATCTCTACATCAATTCCAGTATCAAATATTTTTGAATGATTATAATTTAAAATGGAATCATTCTTTTCACCTATCATTGATAAAAAATGATTATCTTTCCTTGCATAATCATATGTTTTATTAGTTGTAAGATCATATTTTATACCATTTTCAAATGATAAGATACATTTATGAAAATTTTGATTAGCATAATTTTGTACTTTTTCTACATAATTTTTTGATAGCATATCATCATTATCTATTCTAGTAGTAATGAAATAGTCTGAAATTAAGTTATTATCCTTACAATACTCTAACAAGTCAAATTTTTGATTATCATTTAAATATACATCTATAAAATTATATTTCTTTTTTAATTTTAATATTTTGCTTTTAAAAATATTTGGCGTATCACTATGGAATAAAACTATCCAACTAAAATTTTGATTCGTTTGGCTTTTTATAGAAGGCAAGGTATATTTTTCAAATATAGAAAATCTTTGTTTTAAATAATCTAGGTCTAATATTTTCGTCATGGGATTGTAACTTGAATCCTTTAAAGAACAACTATAATTTGCTCTTATATTAAACCTCGTTATAATAAAATGTTTGTATTTTATTTTCTTTTTCATCATTTTTCTGCTCATTTTATTAAGATATTTGTTAATCAATATATAATCTTTAATGGGGATTTTTATTCTTTCAAATAAGCGATTTAATACTTGTACCAAATTTATCTCTTTATTTTTATATTCTTTTATTTTATGTTGCATATCTCTTTTAAAGGCTCTTTTATAGGAATGAACTAAACTAGTTCTTTTTATAATAATTTTACCTTTTAAAGTATTGATATCCATATACATATAGATATGTCTTCCTTCAAAAATTTTTGGAGGGGATAATTTTTTATATAAATACTCATATATTAAATCAGCATACTCATAATACTTATCTTTGTTTTTTATTTCTGGATGTTCATTTATAAAAGAATCTAATAATTGCTTTATATTATCAGGTCTATTTTTTAAACTAGCACCAAACATCCAATCTAAACTTATTAAATCCATTTTTTTAGTTTTGCTTATTTGTTGAGCCAATGTAGTTTTTCCTGAACCCATCATTCCAGTTATATTAATAATAGCATCATTTGTTAATAAGATTTCTAAATCAGGTTTATCCCTAAATATACCTACATATTCTCTTCTAGACATACACCTCACCTACTTATATTATACAATAAATATTAAATCTAACCTAATAAATAAGCAAAAATGAGAGAGCTTTTGCTCTTTTTTCAGAGGGCATCAAAGTTTCGTACCTTTTTTATCTTTTATTTCATTTTAGATTAAATCGAATTCCTAAATTTAATTTGTCTATTATTATATAACCAATTTTTTCCAATACTCTATTGTGAAAATTTTTCACTTTTAGATTAGCACTCATAACATTTCCAGATACACCAATTGCAAACTTCTTTTCTTTATTTTCCATATTTACTCCTTTATATCTAAATGATTATTAATATCATTTTGCATTGGTAATTTATTTTGTATTTCTTTTGCCAATTTGTCCAGTATTTTATACTCACTTACTCCAACTGGTTTATTAATAAATTTCAATGTATAATCAACTATTTTATTACTTTTATTTGGACATAATATTAATCCAATTGAAGGATTATCATTTTCATCTTTTACTTCTTCATCAAGTGCTGTTAAATAAAATCCCATTTTACTAGCAAACTCAGTTTTAAATTCTGAGGCCTTGAGTTCTACTGCTATATAGCATTTTAATCTTATATGGTAGAAAAGCAAATCAACATAAAAATCTTGGTTATCAACAGTTATTTTATATTGATTACCAACAAATGAAAAACCTGAACCTAATTCTAATAATACATTTTTTAATTTTTCTAACATTTTATTTTCTAGTTCTTTTTCTTTATAGTCTTCTGTTAATTCAATCAAATCAAAAACATAAGGTTCTTTCATTATATTACTTGCAAGATCACTATTTTTTTTTAAAGTCATACTAAAGTTATTATGCTTAATTGCCTTTTCTTGTCTATTATATAAATTCGTATCTATTTGATAAATTAAAATACTATCTGACCATCCTTCTTCAAGACATTTAAACATATACCACTTACATATTTCCTTATCTTTAACTTTTTGCATTAATGTAATATTGTGTTTCCAAGGTAATTGTGCAACCAGTTGCACAAATTCATTATCATCTTTATATTCGTTATAAAAAGACTTCATATATTTTAAATTACGAACCGAAAATCCTTTTAAATTAGGAAAAGATATTTTTAACTCAATTGCAACATTATCAATAAATTTATTACCCCAATTACTATTTTCTTCTAATGTTTTACCAATAGTATAATATAAATTAACCAATTTTTTATTTGCATCATTCATGATTTCCAACTGAGTACTAGTTATTGCACTTTTAATATTATCCGTTACTTCTTGAAATGATTTTTCTAGCATATTAACCCCCTTCTATAAAGAAATAATACTTAATAATAACCAAAAATGAGAAAGCAAACGCTTTCTCTTCAGGGGGAAATCTAAATATCAGTTCGTAACAATTTAATAATTGTCTAAAGTCTTATAAAATAAGGCTTTTTC
>CANROY010000024.1 GCA_947632355.1 uncultured Bacilli bacterium | reverse complement strand
TCTGCTTTTCTTACTGTTCCATCATTTTCATCAATAGTTACAGGTATTAGTTTTGCACCTGTTGAACTTTTGAGTACAGGATACGCTCCATTTAATATTTTTTCTTTATACACAAAATCGGATACTGTTCCATTTAATACATCAAATGTCTTTTCTTCTTTATACAGTGCAAAACTTCGGTATAGACTTATACCTCCAATAATAAGCAAAATTCCTATAATGCTTCCTATTAAAATTCTTTTTTGTTTCTTATTTTTGTTAAACCTTTGAAGTTCCTTTGGGTTTTTTCTTTTATTTTCTAATATACCCCCCCCCCATTGGTCTTTCAATGGTTGGGAGGTTGTTCTTATATTTCTTCATACTTGCTTCCTCCTATGTTACTTCTATTTTAGCACATTTCTTGCATTTAAAAAAGTAGAAAAAATCTACTTCGTTTTCTTTGGATTTAACACCGTTACTGCCATATTCTTAATATCGACTTTTTTAATCACTTTATTAATCTCTTCTAAAGTAATATTTTCTAAATGCTCTTTTAAATTATCAACAACATTTCCATAGGTTAATACTTCGTCTTGTATGGTACTATTGACATTCATAATATCATCAAACATTAAAACTAATGTTGCAATATTGGAATTTACTTTTCTTCTTAAATTTTCTTCGGTCATTTCTAACTTTTTAAATTGTTCTTTAATTTCTTTAATAACATCTTTTGGATATTTGGTCTCTATTGTAACCGTCATAATAAGATAATCTCCAATAAAGGAACGATTCGCC
Source organism: uncultured Bacilli bacterium (assembly GCA_947632355.1). Classification (GTDB taxonomy): domain Bacteria; phylum Bacillota_I; class Bacilli_A; order RF39; family UBA660; genus MGBC108787. Next base: position 15,305 of record CANROY010000024.1, on the reverse strand, counting down.
CCCATATAATTAATTAAGCCTTTTTCCATCAAGTCTTCCTTTAAATCACTTGTTGGTCCAAAATTACTATTCATAATTAAAGAAAACATTAAGCGTAATTCAACTTCATCCACATTCTTAAATACACTTAAAGGGGTTTTAACAGAAATTTTGACTTTCGCGTTTTCTACATTTCCTTCTAATTCCGTATAAGCATTGACAATTTTACTATCTTCACGATATTTTTTAGGTTTTGGATTTTTATACGCAGGAAGTTTTTTCTTCTTTAAATTTTCTTCTACTAATTTCGCCATATCATAAGGGTCGATATTTCCTGTTACCACCATAAACATATTTTTAGGATGATAGAAATTATCATAAACAAGTTCTATATCTTCAATGGTAGTACTTTCGACATCCTCTTTGGTACCCGTAATAAATTCACTATATTTATATTTATGAAATAAATTTTTATAATGGGTGTAGAAAAATTTCGTATCCGGTAAATCTTGGTCCATTGACAACTCTTCTATAATAATATTCTTTTCTTTATTGACCATTTTTTTATTAAAATTTGGTGTTAATACAAAGTCAAGTAAATGGTTTACATTTTCTTTAATTGCATTCGTAGCATATAAATGATAACACGTATAATCAAAAGTCGTAAACGCATTCACTTCACTACCATACTTAGCATAAAAATCTGTAGCTGTTGAACCATCTGATTCATAAAAGTTTAAATGCTCAATAAAATGAGCAATTCCACTTGGTACTTTATAATATTTATTCTTTCCATTTAATTTAAACTCTTGATCAATAGAACCATAATGAACACACAAGGCACTATACACACCTTTTACTCTTTCATTTTTCCACATATAAAGAGGCATTTGATTTAAAACTTTTTCATAATAAATGGTTTCTTTTAATCCCTTTAATTCTATTTCTTTCATGCTTCTTCTCCTTTACTTTCTAATTCATAAATAAAGTTTAGTTTTAACTTCTTACCCAAATTTTTTAAATCATTTGCAGTAATGTTTTTAACACTTTCTTTTAATTCATCAAATAAAGGACCATTCGCAATCGTATGGAACGTATAATTATTAATTAAACTATTTTGATTATCCATAACGACATCTAAATAAGTAAGTAATTGCTTGCGAGCAAAATCCATTTCTTCTTCACTAATTTTTCCTTGAGCCATTTCTTTGACACATTTTTTAATTAATTTAATGGCAAGAGGAACATTCTTTTTATCCAAACCAACATAAATAAAATACATATGGTCATATTTGGAATTTATACTTGAAACACTATAGCAAAGTTCATTATCTTCACGTAAAGATTTGTAAATCTTGGCTTTTAAACCACCAGAGCATAAAACTTCGTTAAAGAAAGTTAAAGTGCAAGCCATTTCTTCTTTCGTTAATTTTTCTAAATTAAACCCGACTACCAAACGATTTTGAGAAAAATCTCCTTGTTCTTTAAAAATCTTTTCTTTCTTTCTCGTTTTATTTTCAACGAAGGCTTCGACACGATGATTCTTTAAACAATTGTTATGAAAATTCTTATGAATAATCTTGGCAACTTCTTCCATATCTAAGTCTCCAATGATATAAATATTGCATAAACTTTTTTTGATAAATTTTTCATAGTAAGCGTATAGACTTTCTTTCGTGATGGCTTCGACTTCTTCTTTGGTACCTAAAACACTTTTTGAAGTAATGGAATCTTTATCCATATGGTATAAAGCTCGACGAAAAGCATAATTCGTTGGATTTTCTTTAATCGATTCAATATCCGATAGAATACGTTTTTGAATGATTTTAAAAGTTCTTTCATCAAACGCCGCATTGGTAACATTAGGATTTTCTAAAACTTCAAATGGCAATTTTAAAGTATTTTCTAAAAACTTAGGATCATTTACAAATTCTGGATTAATAAAATCATAAATGAAACTATTCATCACCATATTGCCAACACGACTAGAAACTCCATAGAAATAGGATTGATACAATTCTTCTAATTTAATCACTAAATCTTTTCTTTTTGGGTATTTCTTAGAAGAATGACATAACATATCCACTAAAAAATTACGAAGACCTAATTCTTCAGGTTTCGCATTATCATAAAACGTAATTTCCATATGGCAATTCTTAAATTTATCGGTTTTTATCGTATAAATGTTGTAGGTATCAAATTCAAACTTTTGGTATTTCATAATGCACCTCTTCAATTAATAGTATACACATAAAAAATGGTTTTATAAAGAAAAAGATTTGGAATATTAAAAAAAGAGTGTATTTTTCACTCTTCTTCATTCGTTTCTAAGATGGCTTTTATTCTACGAACCCCTGCACTACTTGCTTCTTCTTTTTTAATTTTAAAAGTTCCAAGCGTTTTGGTATTTTCTACGTGTGGTCCTCCACATAATTCTTTTGAGACATCTCCAATTGAATAAACAGTAACAATATCCGGATATTTTTCGATAAACATACACTCAGCACCACTTCTTAAAGCATCTTCTTTTTTCATTTCTTCCACACTTACTGGAAGTCCTTTTTGTATCCACTCGTTTACTAGTTTTTCTGTCTTTTCTTTTTCTTCTTCACTTAGTTTGTGGTCACAAGAAAAGTCAAAACGCATTCGCTCACTCGTAATATTGCTTCCCTTTTGGTGAACATCCGGTCCTACGACTCTTTTTAAAGCAGCGTTTAATAAGTGCGTAGCCGTATGGTATTTGGTTTCAATTTCACTATTCCCTGCAAGACCACCTTTAAATTTTCCTTGCGAAGCCGTTCTTGATAGTTCTTGATGGGCTTTAAATTTCTCTTTGAAACCGGCTTCATCAACGGATAAACCAAGTTCACTTGCAAGTTCCACCGTAAGTTCAATTGGAAAGCCATACGTATCGTATAGATGGAAAGCCTCTTCTCCACTTATATTTTCGTGATTTTTGGTAACTTTTTCAAATTCTCTTAATCCTTTTTCTAAGGTACGATTAAACTTTTCTTTTTCGGTTTTTAATACTTCTAGAACAACACTTTCATTTTCTTCTAGTTCGTGATAATACTTTTTATATTTATCTAAAATAAGTTTTGCTATTCTACTTTCCCAATCACTATTAATATCGATATTTAATCTCTTGGCATGACGAATCGCACGGCGAATTAATCTTCTTAATATATAGCCTTGGTCTGTATTACTTGGTTTGATACCGGATGGATCTGCACTAATAAAAACAGCAGTTCTTAAGTGGTCAGCGATAATACGCATTGATTTTTCATTGCCTTCATATGGAAGATTGGAAATAGAAGAAATCAGTTCAATCACATCTTTCCAAATACTAGAAGCATAGTTATCGTTGACACCTTCTAAAATGGCCGTTGTACGTTCTACACCCATACCCGTATCGACATTTTTCTTTGGAAGTTCCGTAATTGTTCCATCACTATCTTTATAGTATTGCATAAATACATTGTTCCAAATTTCTACCCAACGGTCATCTTCTGAGTCAAACGTATCCGGTACTTCTTCCTCACTTCGAAAATAGAAGATTTCGGTATCTGGTCCACATGGACCTGATGCCCCTGCTATCCAAAAGTTGTCTTCTACTGTTTTTGCTATACGACTTTCTTGAATGCCTAAGTTTTTCCACAATTCATAACTTTCTTTATCAAAGGGAATATTACCTTCTCCTTTATATACCGTAACAGCAAGTTTATTAACAGGAATATGTAAAACTTCTGTTAAAAATTCAAAACTCCAAGTAATACTTTCTTTTTTAAAATAATCTCCTAAACTCCAATTTCCTAACATTTCAAAGAAGGTATGATGGGTTGTATCCCCAACACTATCTAAGTCATTGGTACGTACACACTTTTGATAGTCACATAAACGTGTTCCATAAGGATGTGCTTGCCCCATCAAATAAGGAATTAATGGTTGCATACCCGCCGTATTAAATAAAACGGATGGATCATTTTCAGGTACAACCGGAGCACTTGGAATTTGTTTATGTCCTTTACTCACAAAAAAATTAATATAAAGATCTTTTAAATTCATTTTACTTCTCTCCTTCTATAATTTGTTTCGCAAATTTTAAAATATCTTGCTCACTTTCTATTTTTATACGATAATCGAAATTCTGATAATTTTCAAGTTCTTTTTCTGTAATATGATTCTTTTCTTCTTCTGTCAAATCATTTTCTTTCGAACTTTCAACATATATACTTATAACTTCATAATTACTTTTTTTCATTTCTTCTATTTCCTGTATTAAACGAACATCTGAAATCACCACTACAACAAAAGAACTTTCATACACTTTAATGTCTTCAAGCATCCTTTTAATAAAGAAATTTTTATCAAATAAGTTTTCTCTTATATAGGACCCCATTTCTTGTAAAAAACGACGAGGTTTATCGCTATTCTCTTTTAAATTTAACATTTCTTTCGCATAGAGTTTTATATATTTACTAAACTCTGTTTGTAATGCAGCAATACCTTTATCGTTTAATAACTTAACAATGGTTTTTCCAAGTGTAGACTTTCCACTTCCACTCTTTCCTGCAATTAATATTACTTTCATACTTCCTCCATAAAAAAAACAGAATTACTCATAAATCAATAAGGAGCAATTCTGCGGTACCATCCTCTAGTTTACTTAATTGATTGATAACGAAATTACCCGATTAATCTAAAATAAGTAGCACATTTATAGGTTTCTTTGTCTTTTTTCCACCAACGAAGACTCTCTATAAAATAATTCCTATAAACTTTCTTATTCTCAAAACGATTACTTATTTTTGAAACAATTGATATTTGTCTCGAATAAATTCCCAAATTACTTTTAATAAAGCAATACATGGGGTTGCTAAAATCATACCTATTATACCAAAGAAATTATTAAAAATCAAAAGGCCTATCATAATAGTAACGGGATGTAGTTTCATTGTCTTACTCATAACAACTGGTTGTAAAATAAAGTTTTCAACACATTGTACAACAACACAAATGAGTAAAGTCATAATTCCAATAAAAGTACTTTGACTAAATCCAATAATGACCGCAAGTGCTCCACCTATATAAGGTCCAATATAAGGAATTAAATCCGTGATTCCACAAAATAGACCAAATAGCACAGGAGCTTGTAAACCAATAACAGCAAAGCCAATCGAATCACACACGAAGACCATGGTGGCAACAAGTAAAGTTCCATTGACACTTTTTCTTACTTCTCCACCAATATTGTTTAGTAACACTTGGGCTTCAAATTGCTTGCGTTCTGGAAGTAAACTTAAGAAGTGTTTACTAATGGAATCAAAATCAAATAACATATAAAGTCCAATAAATAAACCTAAGGCAATTGTAACCAAACTAGAGAAGAATTTACCAACCATATTTAAAAGTAGTGCAGGGAATGTCGTTGTAAAATCCGTTAATTTACTTTCCATAGTATTCATAACATTTAAACGTATGGCTTCAACATCGATACCTTCCACATGACTAAAGCGATGGAAAATATCATTAATACCGGTTTTTACTTCATTAAATATATTTGGTAAGTTTCTTATTAAATCATTCACTTGCGTATAAACGGTTGGGACTAAGAATTTTAAGAAGACAACAAATAGAATCACAAAAATAATATACACAATAATACTTCCCGCAATTCTTGGTATTCCCTTTGCTTCTAGTTTCTTTACCAAAGGATTAAACAACCACGCAATCACAAATCCTATAAATAAAGGAGATAGAACTTTTAAAAGCGTTAATAAGAATGTAAAAATACCCCATTCTTTTACTAGAATTGTTACGATTAGAACACAAGCAATAATCATGGCTACATATAAAATATGTAAAATCTTACTTGATAAACTAACGACTTCATTCACATTTTCCATATTGAGTTCGGTTTTCTTTTTCTTATCCATAAATCTCTTCACCCTCACTTACTAATTCACCATCTAGACTAAAACTCTTGGCTTCCGTAATTTTGACTGGTACTATTTGCCCAATACAATCTTTTCCATTACTAATATTTATTAGTTTCATAGTATCAGTATACCCATAAACTTTGGTTTTATCTTTTTCATTTTCACCAAGAACAAGAACCGGTACAATTTTTCCTTCTAAAACTTTATTCTTTTTTAAAGAATACGTATTTACTAAAGCATTTAATCTTTGTAAACGTTCTTCTTTCTCTTCTATTGTAACATTATCTTTTATCCTACTGGCAGGAGTTCCTTCTCTAGGACTGTAAATAAATGTAAAAGCAGAGTCAAATTGACAAGTATTGACAACATCTAGCGTTTCTAAAAAATCTTCTTCGGTTTCATTTGGAAAACCAACAATAATATCCGTTGTAACAGAAACACTCGGAATCTTTTCTTTAATTTTATGGAACAGAGTCAAATACTCCTCTTTCGTATAACGTCTTCCCATTAGTTTTAGAATACGATCACTTCCACTTTGTAAAGGCAAATGAATATAAGGCATAATATTATCGTATTTAGCAATCACTTCAATCATTTCATCCGTAAAATCCCAAGGATGACTTGTGACAAAACGAATGCGTTCTATACCTGTTTTGGCAACACGTTCTAGTAAATCTTTAAAATCATAGCCTTCTTCTAAATCTTTTCCGTAAGCATTTACATTTTGACCAAGAAGAGTAACTTCTTTATACCCTTTTTGTTTTAACTCTTCTACTTCTTTAACAATTGGTTCTAACTTTCTACTTCTTTGTTTTCCCCTTGTATAAGGAACAATACAATACGTACAAAATTTATCACAACCATACATAATATTGACCCAAGCCGTTATATTCGAATCTCTTTTGTATTCGATCTGTTCGTAGACGTCTCCTTCAATACTATACACTTCAATGGTTTGTTTTTCTTTTTTTTCTAAAAGCATTTTCGGTAAATCACTAATATTATGTGTTCCAAAAACGATATCGACATAAGGATGCTTTTCTTTAATTTCGTTTGCAACACCCTCTTCTTGGCTCATACAACCACCAATGGCAATGATTAAATCTGGCTTTTCTCTTTTTAAATGTTTACAACGTCCCAAATACCCAAAAACCTTTTCGTGGGCATTTTCTCTAATCGCACAAGTATTTAAAACAACCAAATCACTCTCTTCTAATGTTGTGGTTTCAACAAAACCTAAAAGTTCTAAATACTTTTTAATTTCTTCTGAATCATGCATATTCATTTGACAACCATACGTTCTTAAAAAATATTTTTTATTTAAAAAAGCCTTAGGATATTGATACTCCACTGTTTTTTCTTCTACTTTTTTATCTGTTCTTTTACGGGCTTCTTCTAAATTAGGTAAATGCATAAAATCCCCTCCTTGCTTTTTTATTATAACATACTTTTTATAGATGCAAATTTCTTTCTAAAAATTCATCACGAATAAAATACTCTCTTATATCTTTTAAAAATTCTAATTGTTCCGGACTTAAATAACTATATTTTTTTGGGCTAAAATCTTCTAGCACACTCTTTCTTGCCCAAGTATCATCAATAGAATGATACAAAGCCAATAAATAAATGATTTCCACCGTTTTTAAAAAAGAACTATCTCCTTCTCCTAAAAAAGCATCTAAAGAATAACTTAAAAAGCCTTTTAAAAAATCATCTAAATTTCTCATATTGGTTATATTCAAATGTTCTTGAATATTTAAAATACCACTAAAAGCAAGCAACGTATCCAAATTCATTTCTTTATTTATATCTTTTTCTAAAGCAATATATTCTTGCTCTAAATAAGGATAGTGAAAAGAAACATTGAGTAAAGAAGAAAATAAGACATATTGTAAATCATTGTTTGCTTTTATAAAACGTTTATAGTAATAAAGTAAATGATGAAAAAAGATCATATTTTGAACATAATAAAGTCTTAAATCTGTTAAATCATAGGAGCTCATTTGATCAATCATTTTTTCTTCACTAAACATGGCTTTGGTTTGAAAATGATGATGAAGCTTGTTTAAAATACGAATAGTTGGATTACCAATGCATTGTTTATTCATGACTTTATGAATTTCGGATTCATTAATAGAATCACATTTTAGTTTTTTTAAATAGTTTTGATAATCAGAGTAAGATAAGGAATTATAAATTGATTGTTCTTCTTGTAATACTATTTCTAACTCAGGAAGGTAGTTTTGAAAGGTATCTTCTTGTAAACATTTTTTATAGATGTTTAAAATAGAATACGTTATTCCATATAAATCTTTTTGTATTTTATCCATTTTGTTTTCCTCCTATCTTATTTTAAATTGTTTTTCATATTCACATACTGTAAAATTTTTTTGTATTTCATCTAAAAATTGTTTATGTTTTAAAGACAAATTTGGTAAATTCACAGGTTGATAAAGATTTCTAAATACATTACGCATTTCGGTATTAGAAATTGAACTATAAAGACTTAAGTAAAAGATTTGACTAATAGAAATTTCTATTTCTTCTTCCTCTTTATGATACATATCTTTAAAATCAGTGTTGATAAAAGATTCAAAGCAAGCATCCAATTCTTTAAAAAAATCTCTATCTAAACTTTCTTGAATATTTTCTATACCACTAAACTCCATTATTGCATTTGATAAATGTTGTTCTTGATTTAAAAAAGATTGTACTAATCTATTTTCTAAAGGTACATAGGTATATGCCGTTAGTAATAAAGATTGCAAAAAGGAGTTCTTATTTTCTTTCTGTATATTCATAAAAAAATGGTAGTAATGAAAAAGATGCTCAAATAAAGTTTCGTTATAAAGATAACTACACTTAGCATGCATTAAAACAGTGGGTGAAATCATATCCATCTCAAAATCTTCCGAATACATACTTCTTCCAATTAAGTAATATTGAAGCCTATTAATCATACGAAATAGAAAATCAAAAGGAGAATTACCAAGCATAACATTAATAATATCATTATTTTGAAAATCTGAAATCATATTAACATAATTTGCTAGTTGCCCACTAGATAAAGATTGATAAAGATGCTTTTCTTCTTTTAAAAGAAAAAGAAAATCCTTTAAATGAGCATCAATAGATCCAGTTTCATACATTTTAGAATAGTATTCTTTTATTTTTATAGAATATTTATACATTTCTTTTTCAATTTTATCCATATAAATCTACTTCACTTTTTCTAAATATTTTTTTGTTTGATACTTCATATAGGTATCTTCTTGATTTAATTCTGTTTCTAACTCTTTAAAAATTGGTAAATATTGTTCCTCTATTTGTTTCGTTGATACTCCTCTAGTATAGGCTTTTAAAACAAATAGTTCTAAGTAACCTAACAAACTACTTGGATCTAAGAAAACATGAGTTTCATACATTGGAACCGTTGAATAAAACTCATACGTTTTGGATTGAACAAACAAGTTATAAAACTCTTCCACTTCTTCCCTTGAAATTTTACTTAAATATTGACAAACTTTACCATATTCACGAACCATATCTTCTTCCTTACGATTTTTATGAATGGCATATAAAGTTGGCAAATTATTTTTTTCAATAATTCTTTTGATTTCAGCGTTTAAAACCGTATCAATCGTTTGTTCAACACTAGAATTATTTAGGTATGATTCTTCTATATTGTAGTCTTGAGAAATTATATGTAAAAGACCTGCCAAGTGTTTTAACTTTCCATCTTCGCGGTAGGAAAACCAATCTTTATTCTTAATCACTCTATCGACTTTTATTATACTATTAAACATTTTGAAAGAAGAAACCCGACCATTCTTTAATATTTTCAATTGATACGTAAAAGCAGGTGCTTGTTCTCCATTTCTAAAAGATAAAATCGAATGAATAGATTCTGATTTGCCTTTTTTATAATTGGTCATTTCACGATACAAATTACTATCTTCACTAACAAATGTTGTGTCAAATACATGTATTCGTAAATATGTATTATACTCTCTATCATAACCATAACTAAAAGCATATTTTTGACCTTCTAAATAGAAAGTACTTGAAATATATTGGCTATTATGAATATCAAAAATTTTACAATGGCACAATTTTTCTAAAACATCGATTGTAGGCATTTGACCATATTGTGTAAAGTATTCTTCTTGCACTTCTGTAATTTGTTTATTTAATTTTTCTAAGTATTCTTTTGTTAAATTTGCACGATTGCTATGTAAAGAATCTTTTTTAAAGGTTTCTATACAATGGGCATCAAAATAGGTATGAAACTCTTGATTATCTTTTTCAGAAATTAAATTACGCATAGCATTACATATTTCTGAATAATCCTTATATTTCTTTTTATTCACATAAGAAAGAAATTTTTTTATTCTTTCATCAATTGTTTCTTTTTCTTTAGAAGTAAGATTTACATCGTGATTTAAAAATTCTTTGAAAAGTCCAAAATAAAAGTCCGGATTTTGAAATTCTAATTTTTGATTCATTAAAGCCTTTTTGCTATTTAAAATAAAACGATCCAAAATCTCTAAAAGAATCGAATTTCCGTTTTTTCGAGCATTTAAAAACTGTTTATTTTGGATAATTAAATTTTTAATAAAATAATAGTTTTCTTCATTATCAAAAAGTTCTACTAAAATTTGATAGTATTCATTGTGTTCTTGTTTAGGATTTTCTTTTATTTTACTACGTTTTTGATGTCTATAATTGACTCTTACATCTTTTAAAGAAAGAATTGCACTTTTACATTTTCGAATCATTTCTTTTAATTCATATTTATTTTTTTCATTTTCTCTTATCATTTGTTCAATTTTATGAACTTGAGAATAATCTTTTACTATTTCTAGTGCCTCTTTTTTTCTTTTTTGTAAAAAACTGATTTGCTTTGATATTTTTTCAATTTGTTGTTCCAATTCATATATTTTTATTTGTAAAAAATAAATTTTTTCTTCTTTCGGAAGATTGATATTTACAATTGTATCAAAAGTATCTATAACTTTATTACTATCTAAATGATATAAGGGAAAATTTTCTAGGCTATACAAAGGATTTTTTTGTCTTGCAATTATCTTTTTCAATCTAGTAATAGTAGCAATAACCTGTTTAATTTCGCTATATTCTACTTCATCTTTTTTAAATTTTGATTTTCTGCATTTTAAATATTTTAACTTTTTTTGTAATTTCTTTTGTATATTTTCTACATTTTTTAAGTCAGTACCTTTTATTTGTTGTTCTATTTCATATAATTGTTGTTCTAACTTATCTAAATTCATATCCTAAAACCCTCCGAACTTTTATTTACTATAGCACTTTTTTTAAGAAATGAAAAGAAAAAAGAGTTACTTTGAACTCTTAATGCATGGTTTTACTTTCCATTTTCTCTTGTATTAGTTTCTCTATTTTTGAAGCAGCATCAATATTGGCATTATTTGATTCTATGAACCAAGGAAAATCTTTATAAAAATTATCATTAGCCTCTATTTTCTTTTTATCAAATCCTAATTGTGATAATAGAAAAGTATCCTTAACGCCCCAAGCATTTTTACCACCTAATTCACTAGAAATGTGGTTTAAATCAATTTCTAATTCTTCAGCATTTTCAATTATTAATAATGCTCCTTGATATAGTTGCATTTCTAATGCAACAGCAAGGGCGTTACCATATCTACCACTCGGTAATGGCATTCCAACCCTAATTAATTTAATAATATTTTTTAATTTTTGTGCTTGTTCATCCGATTTATCATAAGAATAATCTTTTAATGCAGTACAAAGCATAGAAAAATTATTAAAAGCTGTTCTACTTTGCTCCATAGCTATTTTAAATTCAGTCATTATAGGCCTCCCCCCCTTTACAAATATGGTTATTATTATAATTCTTTTTTTAAAATTGTAAAGGTCTTTTTTCAATATCATTGTATTTTTTTGGCATTCTTGCCACTTTTTTACAATGACAGTAAATAATTTTAGTATTCACTTTTAATTCCATCATATATATTATCAATGTCACTAAATATAAAATATAATTAAATAAAAAGTTTTTTGGTTGAATTGGAAAAAGAAGTATTATAATAAATTCTTTGCTTTTAAAAAATTATTATATACTTCTTTTTTAATTTGATACTAACATTACTTTTTCTTTTCAATTTTTTCTTTACCGCCCATATAAGGTTGTAAGACTTTTGGTATTAGTACACTACCATCACTTTGTAAATTGTTCTCTAAGAATGCAATTAACATACGAGGTGGAGCAATTACCGTATTATTTAAAGTATGAGCAAATACCTTACTTCCATCTTCTTTTTTATAACGAATAGAAAGTCTTCTTGCTTGAGCATCTGTTAAATTAGAGCAAGAACAAACTTCAAAGTATTTTTGTTGTCTTGGACTCCAAGCCTCAATATCACAAGAACGATACTTTAAGTCTGCTAAATCTCCACTACAACAAACTAGTTTACGTACCGGAATATCTAAACTTCTAAACAGTTCAACAGAATAATTCCACATTTTATCGTACCAAGCATCACTTTCTTCTGGTTTACAAATAACAATCATTTCTTGTTTTTCAAATTGATGAATTCGGTATACTCCACGTTCTTCAATGCCGTGAGCTCCTACTTCTTTACGAAAACAAGGAGAATAAGAAGTCATTGTAATCGGAAGTTCATTTTCTTTTAAGATTTGGTCTTTAAACTTAGCAATCATAGAGTGTTCACTTGTACCAATTAAGTATAAATCTTCTCCTTCAATTTTATACATCATATTATCTTTTTCTTCGAAAGACATAACCCCATCTACTGCATCACTATGAATCATAAAAGGAGGTATACAATAAGTAAATCCTTTGTCAATCATAAAATCTCTGGCATAAGCAAGTACCGCAGAATGAAGTCTTGCAATATCACCCATCAAGTAGTAAAAACCATTACCGCTTACTCTTCCTGCTGCATCTTTATCAAGGCCATTAAAACTTTCCATAATATCAGAATGGTAAGGAATTTCAAAATCCGGAACAATAGGTTCTCCAAATCTTTCTTCTTCTACGTTGCAAGAATCATCTTTTCCAATTGGAACATCTTCTGCAATCATATTGGGTATTAGCATCATTTTACTTTTAATAGAAGAACGTAGGTCTTGTTCTTTTGCTTCTAAAGACTCAATTTCTTCTTTCATACTGGTTACTTTTTCTTTTAAGTTGTTTGCTTCTTCAATCTTTTTATCACGCATCAAAAGTCCAATTTGTTCACTGAATTGATTGCGTTCACTTTTTAATTTGTCGGCTTTGGTTTGGGTTTCACGTAGTACAATATCTTCCTCATAAACTTCATCAACCAAAGGAAGTTTTTGTTCTTGAAATTTCTTTTTAATATTTTCTTTTACGACATCTTTATTCTTACGAATTAATTCAATATCTATCATTTTCTTTTTCTCCTTTTTATTGAAATACAATCTTGATATGCTTGATAAACAAGAGGCAGTGCCCAAGTATATTTTTTGATGGCTTTCTCTTGTTTTGGTTTTGGTAAATCCATAATTCTTCTAGGACTTATATTATCTTTTATATCATTTAATTTAGTTTCTATAGCTAGTACATTATTAGAATCAATAACAGAGTATATATACTCTTCATAAGTAGGGTATCTATTTTTATCACGACTAACAATACGAACGGCTTCAATAACGTCATTTGCAAAACCCAAAAAGAGTAAATCTCTTAAATCAATATAACCATCTTCCACTACATCGTGTAATAAGCCTACAATTTTTGCTTCTTCGGAAATTCCACTATTACTTACATTAATAAAATGACATAATTCTACATTCCCCGATTTATCTAATTTTTCGGCATAGACACGTCCAACAATGGCTAAGGCTTTATTAACATCCATTTCTTTATCCCAAGAAGCCATTCTATTTAATTCTTGTAATGTAAAATACTTTGTAATTCTACCCCACATCATAAATATCCCCCACTACTACTTATGATTAGTATAACATAATTTATAGAATAAGCAAGGGAAATAACCTTAATTATTTATGATTTTTAATGGTTTCTTTTAAAGTCGTTATAAATTCATCTAACGATACTGTTGTTGTTTCTTCACTACCATATTTACGATAAGAAATCGTTTCATTTTCTACTTCTTTTTGACCTAAAATAAGAGTAAATGGAATTTTTCTCATTACCGATTCACGCATACGATAACCAACTTTTTCTTCACGTTTATCAAGTTCGACACGTATCTCTTCCGTTTGTAAAGCCTCATATACTTTTGTAGCGTATTCCAAGTGGTATTCGTTATTAACGGGTAAAATATTAACTTGTACAGGACTTAACCATGTTGGTAGAGCACCTTTTGTTTCCTCTAAATAGTAAGCAATAAAACGGTCGATGCTTCCTAAAATGGCTCTATGTAAAACAACCGGTGTTTTCTTTTCGCCATCACAATCCACATATTTTAAATCAAATTTCATTGGTAAACAAAAATCAAGTTGACACGTAGAGAGCGTGTACTCATTTCCTACAGCAGGGCGTACTTGAACATCTAATTTTGGTCCGTAAAAAGCGGCTTCCCCTATTTTTTCAACGTAAGAAATACCAATATCGTTTAAAACTTTACGTAAGGTATCTTCGGCATTGTTCCACATTTCATCATCCGGATAGTATTTTACTTTATCTTCTTTATCTCGTAAAGAAAGTTCAAAATGGTAATCTTTTATACCAAGTTCGTTATAGACTTCTAGTATTAAATCCACAACGGACTTAAATTCACTTTCGATTTGTTCTGGAGTTACAAATAGATGGGCATCATTTTGACAAAAACTTCTGACTCTTTCAATTCCTTTTAACGCCCCACTTGCTTCAAAACGACAATCTCTTGCAATTTCTCCAATACGAAGTGGTAAATCACGATAAGAATGAATATCATTAGCATAAATCATCATATGATGAGGACAATTCATAGGGCGAAGAACAAACTCTTCTCCCTCAACTTCCATTTTTGGAAACATATTTTCTTGATAGTGGTCCCAGTGTCCACTTGTTTTATAAAGTTCCACATTTCCAAGAGGTGGTGTTAAAACGTGTTTATAACCAAGTTTCTTTTCTTTTCCTTTAATGTAGTTTTCTAACTCTTCCCAAATAATATAACCATTTGGTAAATACATAGGAAGTCCTTTTCCTACTAAATCGTGAGTCATAAAAATATTTAATTCTTTTCCAAGTTTACGATGGTCTCTATTTTTGGCTTCTTCTAGTTCTTCTAAGTAAGCATTCAATTCTTCTTCGGTTGGAAAGCAAACGCCATAGATTCTTTGTAAAACTTTGTTGTTTACATCCCCCTTCCAATAAGCCCCACTAAATTTAAT
>CANROY010000023.1 GCA_947632355.1 uncultured Bacilli bacterium | reverse complement strand
TTATTGCTATTTTGGGAACTTATTCATTTACACATTTCTTATTTTATTAAACGGGAACTTCCTTTTTAATTCTTCCTATAACCTATTATGTTAATTTTTTTCGTTTGACTTCCCATCCATTTCATTATATACTTGATTGTAACAATTTTATAAAATTAAATATTAAGGAGAAAAAAAGATGGAAATTGAAAGAAAATTTTTAGTTCAAAATTTACCGAACTTAAATAATTATCCACATAAAGATATTGTGCAAGGCTATATTAGTTTTAATCCAGAAATTAGAATTCGAAAAGCAAATGATAAATGTTATCTAACGGTTAAAAGCGAAGGCACTATTAGTCGAGAAGAAAATGAAATAGAAATTAATTTAACAATCTTTTCTTCTTTACTAAAAATAGTAAAAGGTAGAATAATTTATAAAACACGCTATTTTATTCCTCTTGCTGATTCTTTGAACGCTGAACTTGATGTATATCATGAAGATTTAGATGGTTTATTTACTGTTGAAGTAGAATTTTTAAACATGCAGGATGCTCAAAATTTTTTACCTCCAAATTGGTTCTTTGAAGAAATAACGGAAGATAAAAAATATAAAAACAAAAACCTAGCTGCCAATGATGATATAAATTCCTTATTAGCACAAAAAGTTAAAACTTTACATACATAATATTTCAACAAATAATGCAAACTTTTTTATATTACATTCCATTTAGGTGGATAAATATAAGTTATTTTATCTTGTTTTGGAATGTAATGCTTTTTTATTTTTGTTCTATTTGATTTTAATTCAGGCATAGCTTGTCTACAATACTTATCTAATTCACAAAATATATTTTGGCAATCTATTAATTGCAATGGTCTATTACCAATTCGTTTAAAATTTAAACCAAGTCTTTTAAATTCTTCGTCTTGATGATTATACATATATCGAATAATTTCTTCATTACTCATTTTTCCTTTATCAATAAAACATTTTTTAATGCCCCTAAGTGAACCAGGGCCAGCAACTGTGAACTCATCTTCTTTCCAATCTACTACTTCACTATAATTAATATCAGTTACCAATTGATAAGCCATAAAGTTCCCAATTAAAGGATAACTCTTAATAATATGAAAGGCTTCTTCCATTGTTTTACATCTCATAATTTTATTTTGCACTTTATCTTCTATAAACATTTTATTAAGTAATGCTAAATGATTATCGTGCTTTCTATCATATCCAAATGCTTTATTGGCACAACTTATATAGGCATCATTATATATTTTAATTCCATTTGATATAGCATTATCTAGTACTTTCGAATAATCTTTGACATTAAATGTTTTTAAAGTAATATCTTCAAAATGATTTAATAGTAATTCCCATGTAGATTCTTTATTAAATAACTTAAATAGTAGAATTCTAAATATTATATCTTCATTAGAATACTTTTTACCATTATATATAACATTCTTTAATAAATATTGACTAACTCTATCATTCACTCTATAACTATTACAAAACTTATACTCTTGTAAGATTTTATCATGAGTCCATGGAGCGGACTCACCATTTCTTTTTTTCCAAAATATATTTTGTCTTTCATATGCAAAATACCAATATAAATCATATACTTCTTGTCTTTTTTTCATAGGCATTACCTCATTTTATAATACATCTATTATACAACAAATCATCTCAAGCATTTTTTATTTCAATTTTATAACTAGTGTCCTTGTGTTTCCTATTTTCTATTAGTGTAATGATAAACGAAAGGTGTTTATCTATAAAAGAAGATTTTAATGTAAGGGCGAACAGTCCAAATGAAGTAAACAAAGTAGATGATTATACCATATTCATTAATCCTAAACTAGAAGCAAATTCTTCTAAGTCATCAATAATAAATAAGTCACTACTCCAATTGCCAGGCCATACAGCGTATAAGGTCGTAAGTCCTTTTTCTGCTCTTTTTAAGGCCTCTACTACATTTGGTAAATCACTTTTATTTTTATGTGGAACTTGACAAACCTTTCCATCATGATAAACTTCAAAATAACATACTGTTTGCATTCTATAAGGGAAATCATTTTCTTTAGCACTTCTCATAGTTTCTACTCCATTTCTTTTATTGCCATAGTTGCTGCTTGGCTTCCATCACTAACAGCAGTCGTAAGTTGTCTTAACTCTTTTACTCTAGCATCTCCTGCAACATAAATTCCTTTCGTTTTGGTGTGAATCCCATCTACAGTTTCTATATAGCCATAACTATCTAAATCTACAACGTTTTTGAATTGTTCATTGTTAGGAACTTGGCCAATTGCAATAAATAAACCAGCAATAGGTAATACAGTTTCATTCTTTTCTTTATCCTGAATCGTAATACTTTCTAATACATCTTCACCATTTAAAGAAGAAATCGTCGCGTTTAAAATAAGGGTGATGTTTTCTTTCTTTTTAATTTCTTCTAAATAAGTATCTTCTCCTCTAAATTCCTCTCTTCTATGAATTAAATACACTTGGCTTGCTATACTAGATAAGTAAAGAGCATCTTCCAACGCTGTATTACCTCCACCATTTACAGCAACGACTTTTCCTTTAAAAAAATTGCCATCACAAGTTGCACAATACGAAATTCCTTTTCCCACAAAGAAACTTTCCTTTTCTAAGTTTAATTTTCGGTTTTCTACACCCGTTGCAATAATAATCGCATGTCCTTGATACGTATTTTTCGTGGTAACAACCGTTTTATCTTCTTCGATACGAAGAACCGTTTCATATTGAATTTCAGCTCCTAATTTTTTAACTTGGTTCATCAAATTCGTTGCAAAATCAAAACCACTTATCTCTTCTATTCCTGGATAATTTTCAATTTTACTCGCATTTAAAATTTGTCCCCCATAACTCTTGGCTTCTAAAAGTAAAATCTTTTTATTGGCTCTTAAAGCATATAAAGCACTCGTAAGCCCCGCCGGTCCTGCACCAATAATAATGATATCGTACATTGTATCACCCACTTATCTCTAACTAAATTGTATGAAACTTAGAATAGAAATGCAAGAAAAAAAATAGATATTTTCATCTATCTTTTATAAAAAACGTTTTAAATGTTCAACAGATTCCTCTTGCATATCCACATACGCTTGTACTAAATCGTTAACAGCATCATCCGTATTCTTATGGTTTAGTAGTTTTCTTCCTTCAATAATTCCCATATTCACACCTTGTAATAATAACTCCGCTATTTTGGAAGTACTATCATCGAGCATAGTTTTCATTTCAATACCATACCAAGTCATTACTTTATTCATTTTACTGGTTTCATGTGGTTCTTTGGAACTATATTCCGGATATAGAGTTTCTATTTTCGTAGAAATCTCTTTATATTGCTCATATTCTTTTTCTAGTTCTTGTTTTAACTTCTCATCGCTTACTTTATCAAGGATAAAATGAATAGCATCCATTCCCATACAAGCCCCTTTGTTTAATTCATCTAAAACATTTACTTCTTTTTCATCTTTCATACGTTTCCTCCTGTTTTGTAGTTTGGTGTAATTTCTTAAAAATATACTTTCTTGCATAGAATTAAAAAGGTGAAGATATGAAAAAAATGAAACTAACGACTTTTGAAATCATGAGTGTTTTCTCTATTTTTATCCTAGGAGTACTTCTTCATTTTACGTATGATTGGTCAAGCAAAAATTCCTTTGTTGCTTTATTTAGTGCCATTAATGAAAGTACGTGGGAACACTTAAAACTTATCTTTTTCCCTACTCTTTTGTTTACGTTTATTGGCTGTCTTCTCTATCAAAAGGAAATCCCCAACTTTTTATGTGCTAAAACAAAAGGGATCTTAATTTCTTTATCATTCTTAGTTCTATTTTTCTATACGTTTAAAGGAATAATGGGGTTTTCTCTTGCTTTTTTAAACATTAGTAGTTTTTTTATCTCTGTTCTTGTAGGAGAATATTTTTTCTTTAAAGAAGTTTATCAAATCTCCTGTTGTAACAAAATGTGCCTTTTTTTCTTACTATTTTTAATGCTTCTCTTCTTCTTATTCACGTTTTATCCGCCTCATATTCCTCTTTTTCAAGACCCTATAACAAATACTTTTGGACTTGACAAATAAAATAGCATAAGATAGAGTAATAGCCAGTGAAGAAAAATGGATATAGCTGATAATCATAGAGTAAATTTGTATTGTAGTTTATTAGATGTTAAACCAAGAATATTACTAACCCATTTTTTAAAATATATGGGTATATATGTAGAAGAAATAACAAAATATACAAATTATACTCCTTTTCAAAATGCATTAAACATTTATTTAATAAGTGATCACTATGTAAATGAAGTAGGAAATCAACTTGACCTTAACAATAGCGATGAGAAATTATACATTCTTTTAGATGGCTATACTCTTCCACAAGCAAAAAATACCATTATTTATGATTCTATCCAGGATGAAAAGTTTTTAAAAGAAATAGTTGTATTTATAGCCTATCATTTATTACAACAAGCAAGCAATCTAAACATTGATTTTTCCTTTATGTTAGACTTTATTCCTATCTACTTGCAAAATAAAATTTATCAGACTTATCATTTTAATTATTCTAATATTACTTATAATTCAAATGGAAAAGGATTACTAACTACTCAATTGAAAAATACGGATATAGATATAGCATATCACTATGTAAATTTTGAGAATCAAATAAAAAAATTAAATGAAGCGTATATAGATCGTAATTCTGAAATAAATTTAAAAAATGTATTTTATTTTTATATAGAAATATGTGCAAAAATAGAAAAAAATGTGTTATATAAACAGAATAATATTTGTTTAGATGAAAAGGAGTTACAACAAGACATAAAAAAAATCACAAGTGTATTAACTTTTATACTAAATAATAGTATAGCACATATTTTATTTGCTGAACTTAATTTATGTGCTAATAATACAAAAGTAACATACAATCAATATTTAGATATACATATACAAAATACCATTCCTGCTTTGTATAATACATTGGTTGCACAAGCTGATATAGTAAATGCAAATCCTACACAACTATTAGCTTCTATAAATTCATTAACAAAGCAAATGCCAGATTACTTTCCTTTTTATTTTGAAGCAACTAAGATTTTTTTTAGAAAAATGCAACACTATCAACTTCCTGAAACTTTAATGGAAATGTATCAAAAATTTCTTAAAACAATTTGGCAAAAGAAAGAGGAACATTTATTATCTCCTGATGAACTTATTTATGTTGCTATAGCTTACTACCATACATATCTTTATTGCTACCAATATGACCCATCGATTGCAACAGAATATCAAACAGCACTAATCAACTTGATAAAGAATGAAATTTCAAATACTACCTATTTTGATCTAATTTGGAATCATAATGAAGAGGATAGAAAGCTTTATTTTCCTTTGATAAAAGAGAGAACAGAAAAAAAGTTAAAATTGATTCTAAACAGATTCTAACTTTTTATCTTTTAAAGATAAATTCTCTTTGAATAATAAAATTTATAATAAAGATAATAAAATCAACGCTCATTTTTAAGATAACTGGTGCAATTGGTACCCACTTATGCAAAATGGATACAGCAAAGGCTGATGCAAACATTTGCACCACGACTAAAATGGCATACTTGATTAAAGAAGTTTTATTCATTTTTTTAAAGACAAGTTTAGCATTTACAAAGTAGTTATACAAAGAAGAAAGAATTCTTGCAATAATCGTTGCCATAAAAATACTTTTTCCCATACTAAAATGATTTAAGATATTTAAAAAACAAGTAAATAACAAAAGGTCTACCACAAAACTACTTAAAGCACAAACAATATATTTCACAAATAATTTATAGATTAATATTGAATCTTTAATAGGATTAAAATGACTTGTGCGATTGTCTTCAATATAAATGGTTTCGATAGGAACTTCTACAAGAGGAATATCTTCGTTTTTACAAAACAGCAAGGTATTCGTTTCATATTCGTAACGTTCTCCATTGACCGTAAGCATTTGACTAGCAACAGTTCTTGACATCGCTCTTAAACCGGTTTGGGTATCACGAACATTTAATCCCACAAAAACTTTTAGAACTCCACGCGTAATTTTATTACCATAACGAGATTTAAAAGGAACATTTTTACGATCAAAATCACGATAGCCTAAAATATAGGCATCTTGATTTTCTAAAGCGGCTTGATAGCACTTCTTAATGTCTTCTACACTATGTTGGCCATCACAATCAGCACTGATAATGACTTTGCAATCCGGATAGTTGTTTAATATGTAGTTTAAACCATTCTTAATGCCTCTTCCTTTACCAAAATTACGATAATGCGTAACAACAGGATATTTCTTTTCTAACTTTTTAAAAAACTCTTTATGTATTTGGCTACAACCATCATTAATAAGAACAATATGTTTAAATACTTTACTTAAAGATTCTAAAAAAGCACTCATAATTTGTTCATCAGGATTATAACAAGGAAGTAAGACAACTCCATCTTTAATCATATTCATTCTCCATCCGTTATTCCCTTAATATTCATTAATTTCCATTCTTCATTTTCTTTAATAAAAGATAAGGTATCATGCATAATATCCGTTTGCTCTTCTCCTTTTACCACCATATGTTTTTCTAAATAAACTTCACAAGAGAAAGCATCTTTACTATAAAATACGAAGTTTTCAACACGTTCATTTGTAAATGCCGGGTTCTTTAGTGTATGTGAAGAAATAAACGTTATATCGATATTATGTGCCCAGTTATAGGCTTTCTCCCACATTTCCGTATCTTTAATAATATAAGTTGAAATCGTTGAAAAACCATAACTTGCTCCACTTAAATCACGACTTAAGAATAAACTCCAATTTTTAGCAAGGGATAGAATATCAAAATCTCCAATGATTTCTTGGGCTTCTTCTTGACTTTTGATTTGTTTACTTCCCTCTACTTGATACGTAACACCCTCTACTTTTGGATTTACAATTTCTCCATCTTCATCTTTAATAGTGATCGTAGCATCGCTTTCTAAATCCGTAATTTCATACGTTACCTTTTTAGGCATAGCATCATTATAGTACATAAAGGATAAATTCGGATATTCTTCTTCGGTTTTATTTTCTGTGTATTCTTGATTATTCACATAAAGCGTATAGGTACTTGGTATTTCCACCTTATAATAATACAAACCTTTTTCTAAATGCGGTGTGATACTCTCTACTTCATAACTTTCGTATTGTAAAAGACCTAAACAAGTTTTTTCACCAAGAGATTTTAAATGGATTGTAAAAAGAACTCGACCATCTAAATAAGCATCATACACATTTTCATCGGTTAAAACGAAGGTATAATCTTCTCTTTTTGTAAGTTCTTGATACTTACTTACTAAGTTGGTATTTTTATTTTCTTGTTTTAAATAGGTTGTAAGTTGTTCTTTATCTAAATCACGAATGGTTGTTTTTAAAACATTATCGAGTAAACTATTTTCATATTTTTGTAAGTTGTAGTAGACAAATCCTAAAAAACATAGGGCAAGTAGAACAAGCACAATGGTATAGATTAATAATGATTTTTTAAAAATACTTTTTTTCTTATTCATCTTACTCACCATCCTTTACGATAAAGGCAGTTGGAAGTCGCCAAGAAGAATTAGAGTAATAGAAGGTAACACTTGTCATTAAGTATTCATCCTTATAATACATAGTGGAAGAACTTCCGCCATCTAAGTTGGCAGCGTTAACGGCTCCATATTTCTCCATAATCTCGATTAAATCACTAGCTGTAGCTCCTAAATGTCCATTTTTACCACGACCATCAGTAACTAAAAATAAAACTGCACCATCTTTTCTTTGACCAATCGCCGTTCTTGGATTGGCTCCACTACCAAGACCATTTAATTCACGTTTTTCGCCATTCACAATGAGTTTGACAAAGTGATTATTTTTATCACTTGCCTCTTCTTGAAATGCAATAGCATCTCGTATATGTTCTTCTTTTATGAGTTTTTCAACATCACTTTTATTTTTACCATCTAAACTGATAATTCTTAAAATATTATCTGTATCAAAACCAATTAAGTAAAGGCCTGTATACCCTAAAGAAATATCTTGTATCTCTCCATTACTTACTGTAACCCCTAGAGGTCTTCCTCCTTTATTGGCATCGGATTGGTATAAACCTCCATTAATTCCTGCAATTGCATGATTTTCTGTAACTAATTTATCAAGTTCTTTTCCATATTCTCCCCAAGGATAAGTCGTTGCAATACTAACCTTCGAAGGGTCATTTACAATCATCATCTTACCTGCAAAGTTATTTCCAACAATTTCGTGTACTTCAACAAGGTCTTGTTCAAAACTTCCTGCTGCAACATCAATTAAATCCGTATCGACTTCACTATCTAAATCTTTTAAGGAATTCTTAGAAACGATTGCATTAATCTCCTCTTTATTAAGAACAAGGGATGCTAAGAACTTAAGTTGTCCTGTTTCTAATATGGTTGTTACAAATAAATCTTTGGCATTGGTAGAAGGACCATGCACAAATAAAACAACCGTTAAATATAAAGTTAAGAGAACAACTATTAAAAAGACTCCAATAAAAGAAAAAATTTTTCCTATTGTTTTAAAAAACTTTTTTGCCATATTTTACCACCTACAACAACGTATTCGTATACACTTATTTTTTACACTCTAAATATAGCATAGAAACGAAAAAAAGAAAAGCAAAGTTTTCCTTTTCTTAAAAGTTTTTTTATGGTAAACTAATATCTTAGTGATGGCTATGGAAGAATACATAAAAATTTTTATTGACAATGATTATCCTACTTTTTTTAACCCTTACTTGCAAACGAAAACAATGCAAAGATTAAAAGGAGTGGGTCAATTTTGTGGTTGTGATTATACAAAACTGTATTCTCCTTTATTTTTTTATTCTCGATTTGGCCATAGTTTGATTGTTGCTCTTATGACATATCACTTTACGCATAACAAAAAAGAAGCGATTGCTAGTTTACTGCACGATACTGGTACACCTTGTTTTGCTCATTCCATTGATTATTTTTATGGTGACTCTCAAAATCAAGAAACAGCAGAAAAAGATATACGCTATTTCATAGAGCAAGATAAAGAATTGAAAAACTTATTACAAAACGATAATATAACCGTAGAAGATTTACAAAACAAAAGTGCCTTCCCCATACTTGAGAACAAATCCCCTAAACTTTGTACGGATCGTTTAGATGGAGTTTTCAACGCTTGTTTTATTTGGTTACATACCCATTCTTTAAAAGAAATAAAAGAAGTTTATGATGATCTTGTTGTTTTACAAAACGAAAATCATCAAAAAGAAATAGGATTTTCTTCAGTAGAAATAGGAGAAAAATTTATCCAAATGGTTTTTGTATATGCTATGGAATTACAAAAGAACAAAGATAAATACATTATGCATTATATTAGTGAAATGATAAGACTAGCCGTTAATAAAAATTTATTGACCATAGAGGATTTGTATCAAAAAAGTGAAAAAGATATTGCAGCGGTTTTAAAAGAAAACTTTTCTTCATGGTCCATTTTTGAAAATACGAAAGAAGTAATTTGTACAGAGCAAAAACCAAATAACTTTTATGTTTCTTTAGAAGCCAAAAAAAGAAATGTAATTCCTTTAGTGAAGTACCATAATGAAGTTATTCGAATAAATGAAGTTTCAAAAGTAGCCCAAGAATTGTATCAAAAATATAACGAATTTCACGATAGTACTTATGCTTATGTAAGAAAAATCAAGAAACTATAGTTTTATTTTTTAAAAATCGGTTGTCGTAAATGATTGATATTTGTTCTTTCTAAGTAAGCTATCGTAACTTCTATGGTTGGTTTTATATACTTGCACTCTTTTTCTTCAAAATCTACAAAAGGTGATTTTTTAATAACGTTCGCATTTTTAATTACTTCATACAGTTTTTGTTTCTTTCCCATTGAAACTTTACCAACAAAACAAAATTTATTCTTTCGGTATTCTCCTAGATAAAGAGAAATAACGGCATTTTCACTCTTTTCAAAGTACCCTCCAACAAAAAACTTTTCTTCTTTTAGATTCTTAATCTTAATCCAAGACTCTACACGCTCTCCTATTTCATAAACACTATCTTTTTTCTTGGCAACGATTCCTTCGAAATTCATCTTTTTTACCTTTTTGAACAACTCTTTTCCTTTTTCTTCTACATACTTTACTTTAATAAATGTTTCCGTATCTGAAAAACTTTCTAATAGTTTCTTACGTTTTATTAGAGGTTCGTTCGTTAAATCGACGCCATCCAAATAGAGAATATCAAACACCATAAAAACAACTGGAACTTGCTCTACTAAGCTTTTAATTTTTTCTTTCTTTTTCGCGTGCGTTCTTTCTTGTAGTTTTAAAAAACTAGGGACACCTCTCACAAACGTTACGATTTCGCCATCAAAAATACAATCATGTTTGATACTTTTTTGAATCTCCTTTAATTCCGGATAGAGGTTAGTAAAATCCGTTCCCCGTCTTCCAAAAAGTTTAAAAGTATTTTTACCTGTATGAAGGATTGTTCTTACGCCATCAAATTTTAATTCATAAATATAATCCTTTGAATTAAAGGGCTGCTCTATCTCATCCAAGAGCATTGGAGCAACAAACTTACCCAATTGCAATTTAAGACACCTCTAAACTTTTTTGTAAAGATGTGACTAAATCCTTCATTGATGGCTTTTTTACTTTTACTTTTTTTGGAATTGGTTTTCCTTCAATCTTTTCGTTAATTGCTTCTTTAATTTGATTTTGATAGTCATCCTTATAAAGCTCCGGTTCGAAATGTCCAGATAAATGTTTTACAAGTTCTAAAGCTAAGTCTAGTTCTTTTTTCGTAAACTTACTTTCTACTGTTGCTTCCGGAATATTGATTTCTTCTTCAAAATAAATCGTCGACATTAAAATATTGCCTTCAAAATAACGAAGTAAGACATAATAAAATTTACTACCAATACTCGTTTTTGCAACAGCAACCTTTTTGGTTTTATTTAAAACTTCTAAAAATAAGGAATAGGCTTTTGATTTTTTTGGTGTTGTTAAAATATAACTTTTTTCATAATAGAAAGGATCAATTTCACTCGCCGGTACAAAGGAAATTATTTCAATTGCATCCTTCGAATCAATTTGCATATTGGCTAACTCTTCTTTTGTAAACGTTACATACTCTCCTTTTTCGTATTCGTACCCCTTTACTAAATCGGCTTCGTGAACAATTTTTTTACAATGCTCACAATATTTTTGATAACGAATACGATGCAAACATTTCTTATGAAGTTGATTAAAAGAAGTATCATTATTTTTAATAATGGGATTATAAACAATGGGAATATTTACTAAACCAAAAGAAATTGCACTATGTAAATTTGCCATACCATCACCTAGATAGATAATGATAGGTAAAGATTATTTTTATTCATCCACTTAAAAATTTTTTACAAAATACTCAATAAAGTAAGAAAAAGCACTTGGTATGGAGTAGTTCTTGGCTAATTCCTTTTTATCAACCCAAACAAAATCTTCTAATGGTTCTTTTAACAAAACCAAATACCCTTTCATATACCAAATAATATGAGAAAATATGTGCTTGGCTTCTCCTACTTCCATTACACTCTTGTACTTGATTTTTTTATCCACCAAAGCATTTTCAACATCAATTAAAGAATTATACTCTTGGGTATTCGGTAGTTCATATAAAGAAGCAAGAAGACCGGTTTCTTTTCTTTTTCGTATAGCTATTTTATCTTGGTACACCAATAGAAACACATTGCGTTCTTCTACCCTTTTTTCTATCTTCTTTTCCTTAACCGGATACAACTCTTGTGTTCCTTTTTTATAGGTAGAACATTTCTTTACTAAAGGACAATTTTTACAATCCGGATTTTTAGGAGTACAAATACGACTTCCCAAATCCATAAAACTTTGGGTAAATTCACTTGGATATTCTTTGGATAAATTCTTTCGGGCAACCTCTTCATATACTTTATAAGCACTTGGTTTATTAATAGGAGTATCTATTTCATAAACCCGACTGAGAATACGATAGACATTTCCATCAATGGCAACAGTAGGAATTTGGTACGCAATTGAAAGAATTGCCCCTGCGGTATAAAGACCAATTCCTGGAAGTTTTAAGAGTTCTTCTTTGGTATTAGGTAAAGTACTTTTATTCTCTTCTATAAGTTTCTTTGCTGTTTTTTGTAAATTACGAGCCCGACTATAATAGCCAAGTCCTTCCCAAAGTTTTAATAAAGTATCTTCTTGAACATTCGCTAAATCTTCTAACGTAGGAATATATTCTATAAAACGATTGTAATACTTAATAACCGCTTCTACCCTTGTTTGTTGTAACATAATTTCACTAATCCATATGGCATAAGCATCAGTTGTATGTCTCCAAGGCAAATCTCTTTTGTTTTGTTGATACCAAGTAATTAGTTCATTCGTAATTTTTTTCATCTAAAACACTTCTTTAGTTTTCTTCTGATAATAGTATACCATTATTTTCTTTGTATTTAAAGGCTTTTCAAATATATACTTTTCTTTTATAATAGAAATTAATTAAAGGAGTTTTAGTTCTATGATGGAAGAAAGTGAAAAGAAAAATTTGCATGGGTTTTTTGGTTATTTAAAGAAAACTTATAAATTTGCTAAAAAAGATAAAAAAAATTTAATCTTTCTAGTTTTAGGTTGTATTCTTTATTGTACAGTCAGTGTGTTAAGTCCTTTACTAACCGCTAAAAGAATTGTTGCTTTAACAAGTTCTTCTTGGCAACAACTAATTTTAATTACAATTGCTATTCTTATTATAGAAGTAACATTGAATTTCATTCTTTTAGGTAATAACTATTTCATGAATCGTTTCTATTTTGCAATTAAAAAAAATGTCCAAACCGAACTAACGGAAGAAACTCTAAAAATTGATATGCATACTTTAAATAATAATTCGAGTGGTTTATTTATTGAAAGAATTAATGAGGATACAAATAACTTAGCAGATGTATTTAATACCATTGTTGATTATAGTACCTATATTTTATCGAATATTGGAATTTTAATCAGCATGTTTTTTCTTAATAAAATTATTTTTTGTATTTATTGTTTATTTTTATTGGTTCTTTATTTTGGTCAAAAATATGCAGCAAGTAAAATTCAAGAAAAAAAAGAAATAGTCAAAACCGCTAAAGAAAATACTTCAGGTTTTATTAGTGAACTCGTACGAGGTGCTAAAGATATTAAGATATTAAATGCTGAAGAGAGTTTCATAAATAATGCAAATCATAGAATTGATAATCTTAACAATGCCCTTTATGTTAGAGATCGTACTCGTGTAAAGTTTCGTTTTATTAATAGTAATATTCGAGATTTATTAGATTTTTTAATAATGATTGTAGGCGTTTTATTTATCATGAATGGTAAACTTGAAATAGCCATGATGCTAATCATTTTAGAATACCGTGGACGAATTATGAGTATTTCTTCAAATTTTGAAAATCTTTTTGATTTTATAAAAAACTTTAATCTATCAGCAAAAAAAATATTCGATGTTCTAGAAGGGAATAAATTTCCTAAAGAAGTTTTTGGAACGAAGAAACTTAAAAAAGCCGAAGGGAATATTGAATTTAAAAATGTTACTTTCCAATATGATGACGACCAAGAAGTTCTACGTAATATTAGTTTTAAAATTAAACCAAATGAGACGGTTTCTTTTGTTGGGAAAAGTGGTAGTGGAAAATCAACGATTTTTAATTTAATCGCCGGTCTTTATTATCCTCAAAGTGGAACTATTTTGATTGATGGCATTCCTATAACGGAATTAGATAAAGATTCGATTCGTGGAAATTTATCTATTATTAGCCAAAATCCTTATATCTTTAATATGAGTATTCGTGATAATTTAAAAATTATTAAAGAGGATGTTACGGAAGAAGAAATGATTGATGCTTGTAAGATGGCTTGTTTACACGACTTTGTGATGTCTTTAAAAGATGGTTATGGCACAATTGTTGGAGAAGGCGGTGTTACTCTATCTGGTGGCCAAAGACAAAGACTTGCCATTGCACGTGCTCTTATTTTAAAAACCGAAATCATTTTATTTGATGAAGCAACAAGTGCACTTGATAATGAAACCCAAGCTGAAATTCAAAAATCGATTCAAAATATGCAAGGAGAATATACTATTTTAATTATTGCCCATCGATTGTCTACTGTTATAAATAGCGACCGTATTTTATTAATTGATAACGGAAAAGTCGTTGATGAAGGTACACACCAAGAGTTATTTACAAAAAATAAGAAGTATCAAACTTTATATGAACTAGAATTAAAAGAAAAAAATAGCAAGGATATATAAATCACTTGTTATTTTTATTTAGATTATAAATACTTACATACAGTATTAAATGTATTAATAACTTCTTCATCAGTCTTATCTTGGCAATTAATAGTAATTCCAACTGAGACTTGTTTTGTTTGTTTAAGATTATTTCTAAGTGCATCAGAACTCATACCTTTTTCGTATAAATCAATAGTACTATCTTTTGCATCATAGATCTCAATATCTAAATTTAATAATGAATTCAAATCACTTATGTTAATAAAATCATTCTTATCAACAAAAAATTCTAAACTAATTCCATCAAGATTAAAACATATGTCACCTAAATCGGCCACGGATATAACTGGCATATAATATTTTTGATATTTATATTGAGAATTAATTTTAATAAGGTGTCCTTTATAAGAATTTATCACTACATTATCATATTGCTTTTTTATTTGCTGATATAAATTTTCGGAATGAGTATAAATATCATCTAACAAATTATGAATTTCTTCTACTCGTTTTTCCATATCTATTTGTCTCCTTTTTCTTAAAACCCATATAAACCTTTTTATATTTGTTAAGTAACGCACTTTTTTATTAATTTAAATATATATTAAGTTCAACATTTTATTCTAATGGTGTTGAAAAAAGACTCAAACTTGCAACCTACGCGTTACGAAGGCATTTCTACCAACTGAGTTATTTCAGCAAGCAAGTTTATTATAACAAATTATCTTTATTTATTTTATTTCTTCTTAAAGTTAATGTAGGTCCATCATTATCTATACCTGTTTGTTCATTTGCTTGTACAATAGTAATGCAAATTTCTTCATCCATTGGAATGTCATTAATATTTAAATTTAGATTATAAGTTGGTCTATCTATTTTTTCTTCAACCAATTGTTCTAATTTTGATCTATTTTCAATATTAGATTCTCTACATTTTTTAACAGAGTAAGCTGTGCGAAATTGATGTTCACAAGAATTATTCAGTATAGAAAAATAATAATTATCAATTTGTTCAGGATAAGTAGATAAAAGATTCCACATTTGCAAGTGATAAATATCTTCTGCAATTTTATTAATAACACGTACATATTCATTGTATTCTTCGTAAATATGTTTATTATATTCATCAAGTATATCAACATAGGAACGTTTATAATCTTGTGGTCTATAGTAAGGAATAGAAACTGTTTCCAAAATGGTCGTTGGAAAGATATCTAATCTTTCTTTCGGAATATCAATGTTTATTTCAAAACGTCTATTTCTATCAGAAATTTCTAAATCATCAATTTGTTTTCGTAAATTTTCTATAATCATTGGGCAATCTATAAGACTTGTTTCCATAAACTTTGAAGCAGCAGTTAAGTATAAATCAGATGAAATTTGCTCTTTTGTTAACGAATTCATAAATAGTTTTAATTTATCATATCTTTTTGCATTACGAATTCTTTTTTCATTGTAAGTCTTATTTATTAAATCATCATCTAAACCATAAGTTCCGACAATCTTAAAAAATTTTTTTTCTAAATCTAAATTCATTCTATAACTAAATGAACGTACAAACTTTTTTGCTTTTTGGAATCTATCGGAATGCAATTCTTTTTCACGAATTCGCTTTATATTTTCTTCATATTCCTCTTTTGTTGGATAACCTAGATATTCTTTTTTTGAATCATCACTACATCCCATCATTTCTTGATATTGTTTCCAAGTAAATAAGGCTTCCACACTCTTTTTAATTTCTTGTTTTTCATGAAGCCTTTTTTCTGGAACCGTATAGGACATTTTTTCTTCTAAACTTTTCTTAATGTCACTCAATTTATCCCTTAAACCCATATTTAAAACCCTCCTTTAGTATTATTTAAGTAATACGTTATATTATTAAGTTCAAAATTTGAACATTTTATCCTTAATGGTGCTGGAAACAAGACTCGAACTTGCGACCTACGCGTTACGAGGGCGTTGCTCTACCAACTGAGCTATTCCAGCAAGCAAGTTTATTATAACAAATTATTTTTATTTATTCTATAAAAATAGATATAGAATTGAAAATTTTCACATAAAATACTATAAAATAGATAAAAAAGAGTTGAAATTTATATTTTTTATGATAAAATAGTAATTGTCATTGAGTTAATGCAGGTGTAGTTTAATGGTAGAGCTTCAGCCTTCCAAGCTGATAACGTGGGTTCGATTCCCATCACCTGCTCCATTGAGGTTTAAACTCGCACACTTCAATTTGAAGAGTGCGTTTTTCTTTTATAAAATAAGTTCATAGTATTTGATATTATGGGCTTTTTCTTTTGTTAGGAGGTG
>CANROY010000022.1 GCA_947632355.1 uncultured Bacilli bacterium | reverse complement strand
ATAACTGCATTTGCCCATTCCTTCTTTTCATAGTTATACCATTCTGTTGTGACATCTGCTTTGGTTACTTCTCCATTGGTTTCGTTTATCTTTACTGGTACTAGTGTATCATTTGTTGTTGGTTCTTCTTCACTTGCTGTTAACATGGCAAGTGGTTCTTCTTTTGTATCATATAAGACTGGGTCTGCTCCATTTAATATCTTCTCTGTATAAATCGCTGTTTGATTTTGGATTGCTTCTATTACCACTTTACTTTTGAATATTCCATTTTGTGTTTCATTTCCTGCATCTTTATCTAACCATATTCTTATGTTATGCTCTACTTCTTCATACGGTTTTAATGATAGTTTATTACTTATTTTATATTCTTCTTTATCTAGTTCTTCTTCATTTGTTACTTTTTGTTCTTCTTTTAGTACTACCTTATCATGACCATCCACGCTTGTTGCTATATTCTTTGCTTCTATTGTACTTCCTTCTTCTTTTCTTAAATGAATCTCATAATCCACTCCTACTCCACATTCATTGGTTAATTTAAATGTATAAGGTGTTGATGCTTGTCCTGTTTCATCTATTACAGGGTAGGCATGATGCAATGTTATTCCTTCACTTTCTTCTTTCATTTCTAGTTTGATACAATCTGTTCCTAGTACATTGACTTCTCTTTCTTCTTTATTGAGTTTTATATAAGCATAACTTGTGCTTACAATTAGAATTAATAATAAAATACTTCCTATTAATCCATAGATTGTTTTTTCTTTTTTCTTCATACAATCACCTTCTATTATTAGTAATATTATACACGAATTGCGTGTATATTACAATAAATATGTTGTGATTTTACATAAAAATAAAGAAAAGATTCTAATTCAAAAT
The DNA here is from genome assembly GCA_947632355.1 of uncultured Bacilli bacterium. Taxonomy (GTDB): domain Bacteria; phylum Bacillota_I; class Bacilli_A; order RF39; family UBA660; genus MGBC108787. Next base: position 16,602 of record CANROY010000022.1, on the reverse strand, counting down.
CTTTTCTACTACTACATCTCCTAGTAATACTTCTTTTTCATACCCATTAATTCTTATTTTATAAATTACATTATTTTGTAAATTTTGCTTTACCTTTACTTTTAAATAATTCGTTGTAAAACCAATACTTTCTAAATCATTTGTTTCTTCTATTAAAACTTCTACTTCTTGTCCGATATGTTTTTTATAAAAAGCCTCTTCTAATTCTTTACTGACTTGATTTAATTTTCTACTTCTTTCTTTTTTTACTGCATCTTCTACTTGATTTGGCATTCTAGAAGATGGCGTTCCATCTCTTTTGGAATAAGGAAAAACGTGCACTTTGGCAAAGCCAAATTCTTTACAAGTTTCTATTGTTTTTAAGAAAAGTTCATCTGTTTCATAAGGATGACCTACAATCACATCCGTTGTAATACTTACATCCGGTTTTATAGAACGAATAAGATCAATTTTCTTTTTAAACTCTTCTAAAGTGTATTTACGATTCATACGTTTTAAGATTTCATCACTTCCAGCTTGTAAAGGAATATGGAAATGATTGACAACCCTTTTATTTTCTTTGATAACGTTTAACATATCCTCGTTTAATTCCGTTACTTCAATTGAAGAAATACGAATGCGTTCTAAACCATCAATTTTGGATATTTCGGTAATTAAGTCTGCTAAGGATTTTCCGTGAGAGAAGTAAGACCCCGTTAAAATACCCGTTAGGACAATTTCTTTATGTCCGTTTTGTACTAAAGTTTCAATTTCTTCTACCGCATCATTAAATTCTTTACTTCGAACATTCCCTCGAACATAAGGAATAATACAATAACTACAATAATTATTACAACCATCCTCTATTTTTACAAACGCTCGTGTATGGCTCGAAAACTTTTCGACTTGCATAGCATCAAAACAAGGAGCATCTTCATAAAATTTGGTAATGGTATTCTGTGTTTCTAAATACTCTTGAATGAGTGTCGCAATTTTATTTTTATCACGATTACCAATTAAAATATCAATTTCTAAGTTTTTATACTCTTCTTGTTTATTTTCACTAGAACATCCACAAACCACTACGATTTTTCCAAGTCGCTTTGCGTGTCTTACCATTTTCTTGGATTTATTGTCTGCCATATTCGTAACCGAACACGTATTAATAAGGATAATGTTTGCCTCTAACTCATTTTCGGTGTAGACAAATTGCTTTTGTTCTAAACTTTCTTTTATCATTTCACTTTCATAGGTATTGACTTTACAACCAAGGGTAATGATATGAAACTTCATAAGTATTCCTCCCAATCGTTTTTATATTATAGCATAAAAAGAAAAAAGAGAATACTCTCTTAACTTAATAATTCATTTAGAGCTTTTAATTTTTTTAAAAACTCTTCTTCACGTTCATAAGAATAAAAACTAACGGGTTCTTTCTTAGGTGGTTCATCCATTAATGAATTTAAATTGATTTTTTTAATGGAAACTTCATCATTCGTTTCTTCATCATAAGTAAGTTGTCCTCGATCTTTTTTGGCTAATAATTCTTCATAACTAATAATTGCTTTTTCTTCTTGTTCAGCTTCATAATCGGTTAGTTTTAAAGTGGGTGGTTCTTGCTCCATCTCTTGTACAATACTTTTTAAATCGATCTCTTCCTTTTTTGGCTCTACAATCGCTCTTGGTTCTTCTTCCTCTTCTTCACTATTTTTAATAATATAAAGTAAAGATACAATTAAGATAATTAAGACTAGAACAGCAAAATATAAAAGTAAATCAATTTGTGATAATGATTTAATAAATCCTAGCATATCTTTTATAAGTTGCATATGACCACTTCCTATTATAATTTTATCATAGTTATTTTTAGAATGTAAAGTCTTATCAATTTATTTACAAAACGGATTGTCAAATTATTTAATAGTATAAGGATCCGTGCTCGTCCCTGTACCACTTACAATCGTTTTTCTAATTAAATATATTGTTGGTCGCATTCCTTTAAAATAATTTCCATTACTTACTGAAACCACTTTTCCGTTTTGATCAACTTCAAAGAAGGTAATATTTTCATTATCACTTGTACTAGGTGTTATTGTCCACCAAGAAACCACTTTTCCCGGTACATACAAATAGTATTCGGTATTATCAAGAGTTGATGTAGCACCAGCTAGTACAACTTCATCTACAGAAAGTAAACCAATCTTACTTGTATACGTTGTACCTAAACAATTGTAAGAAACAGTATGGTCATTTAAAATTCGATTATATCCTAAATAATAATTCCTATTATCTTTAGTTTCAAAGATAGAAGAATCTACACAATACTTATTTGAAATCAAATGATTTTCATATTCTTTTAAATGTTCTTGATACCAAGTATTTAAATTTTCATACAAAGTATTAGCGGTAATATTCATTTTTTCTTCTAATGAATGTTCCGTATTACTTTCATAGATATTGGCTGTTGTCTCCGTATAATCATTTAATACTAATTTAATACTACCATCACTATTAATTTTTACAATACGCCATAGTAAATTTGCAAAAGAAACGTAATTGTTTTCCACTTTTCCACGAAAATAATAATAAGCACCTGTATCATCATTTGCTTCTATTAAACCTTCATAGGTGCTGGAAATCTCTTCTCCTATTTTTGTACTACTTTCCGTTTGAATTTCATTATTATTGAGAAGTATATCAGCAAAATATTCTTCATGATTCTCTTCAATATTAATATTTAATTTCATATTTAAAGAAATATTTTCATTAGCATATAAAGTTAGGGTATAGGATTGTGTTTCATTTGGCTCAATACTTATCATATTCACAAGTTTTAAAGATTTTTGGTTCAATTCATTTTTAAGAATATTTATAGTCCCCTTTTCTTCTGTTAAATCATAATAAAATGTGTTCTCTTTAATATTTCCTTTATCTAAGGAAATACAATATTTAATAGTTTCATTTGTGTTATTAGTAACAGAAAAAATATATGTACTATCTTTTTCTTTTATATGTATATGGTTGCCATTTAAATAATTAATGGACAAACCATCTTTTACATACACAACAGGGTTTGTACTTTCTATATAATTTCGATACTTGACATAAGAAAATAAAATTATAATGAAAATAAATAATAAAATACTGATAAAAACTAAAATTTTTTTATAATTTGCCTTCATATGAATCGCCCTCTTATTACCCTCTTATTATATTTTATAGTATAACAACTGCTTTTTGGCTTGTCAATTTGCTATTATTTGACATTTAACAAATTAAGACCACACAAATAGTAAAAAATTTTTAAGTTCTAAAAAACGATTTCCAAGCCCACTTTTAATACGATAGTCGATTTTTCCTAATTCTTTAATATACGTTTTTAAATCTTCTTCATAGTAAAGACTGGCATTTTTACTATATTTCTTAGCTTGCCAATCCTGTAAACCTAATTTACTTAAAATGTTTGTAAAAGGAAAACCTTGTCTTTGTAAAAAAGTAACAGAAAGCATCATATGAAATTCTCGAGATAATAAACTTAAAAGGACAATCGGGTCTACTTTTAATGTATACAAATCTTCTAAAATCGTTAAAGCAACAGACATATTTTTTTGAATGACAGCATCTACAAATTTAAAATTATTATCTTGTAACGTTCTTGAAACAATTTGCTTGACATCACTGAATTCAATTTTTTGAGGTTCTTTATAGTACAAGAATATTTTTTCTAGTTCATTATAGATTAAATCATATTTATTTTGACAAGCGTTTTCGATATATTCAATTGTTTCATTCTCAATTTTAAATTTATGTTGAAATACTTTATCACGAATTTTATTCATTAATTCGATTTTATCGGTGATATCCACCATTTTGACTTTGTACTGTCTACTAAATTCTTTATAGATTTTCTTTCGAGTATCTATTTTACGATAAGTAGTAAAAATTATCGTCGATAAAGAAACCGGATTTTTCATATACTTTAGTAAAAGTTCGATATCCTCTTCTTTTGTTTTTACGGACGTAAAAAAATCAGCATTCCGTACGACAATATACTTTTGTTCTTGAAACATTGATACGAATGTGGCTTCCGCAATCACATCTTTTAAAGTAGAAGTATTTAAATCGATGGTAATCCGATTGGGATTTTCTTTTATGATTTTTTCAATGTCTTCTTCCATCAAACGAAAACTTTCTCCATAAAGTAAATACATAAGACAAATCCTCCTAGAACTATTATACAATACTTTTTCTTCTTTTTTTGACAAATTTTTTATTTTTCCATATAATGAATATATGGAAGTCGTGCTATTTGTTCGAACATAGCCACTTCATAGTAGGATTTGTTTGGCCCATGGTGCAAATGAATTCTATTTTTTATGCAAAAAAAGAAGAAACGTTTTCTTCCTTATCTATATAAACACTACCCGTAGTGTACTATATAGTATGCTGATTTTTTCTTTTTGGTGATTTTACGATAAGCAAGTAGTTATATTGAAATCATTCTTTTTTATTTTTAATGTAATTGTTCCTGTTAAATCCGTTCTATAGATTTTCACATTTTTTAGTCTCTCTAATACTTCTTGATTGGGATGCCCATACCGATTGTTTCTTCCTACTGAAATAATGGCATATTTAGGATTTATCGTTTTTACAAACTCTTCGCTTGTTGAAGTTTTAGAACCGTGATGCCCTACTTTTAAAAACGTAATGGGATTTTTTTCTTTTTCTAAAAGTTCTTTTTCCACTTTACTAGAAGCATCTCCCATCATTAAGAAAGTTTGTGCTCCAATTTTTAGTTTTGCAATTGTACTATTATCATTTTCATTCGTATACGTTTTTAAACGGTACGTCTTAAAATCAAAATATTTAGATGTATAGTTTTCCACCGATTTATATGTATTTAGAAGTTCTAGTTCTTTTTCATTTTTTTCTCCCCTATTTAGCAGTACTTGTTTAAAAGGAATGGATTTTCCAATCGCACTTGCATAACCTAGATGGTCTAAGTCTCCGTGGGTTGCGACAAACAAATCAATAGAACGAATTCTTTTGCTTTTTAAGAAGGTAATGATATTATCACTTAGTTTAAATTCTTTATTACGTATTTGATAATCTTTTTTTAAAGTTGCTACTTCCCCTCCCGAATCAATTAATAAAACTTCCTTATTTCTTGGTGCAACAAATAAAGCACTATCGCCTTGTCCTACATCCAGAAAATAAACGGAATAGAAGTTTTCTAATAGATTTTTATTGTATAAGAAAAGTAAAAATAGAAGTAAGAATACACTATATTTTTTTCTTTTTACCTTAACACCAATTAACAAAAGACCATATAAAAGAAGCACTTCCAACAAATTGATTTTACCAAAAATCAAAAAGATGGCACAATTTTCAAAAGCTTGATTCAAAACTTCTAAAATTTTTAGGAAAACTTCTAATATAGGCATTAGAATAGGACAAAAAAATGTAAAGATAGCCATAGGAAAGACAAAAGTACTAATAAAAGGAACAAACACGATATTGGCAAGAATAGAAAATACATTGATTTCATAATTGATATAGATAGAAATTGGTAAACTAAAGAAAAATGTAATTAAACTAACTAAAAACACTTGTGTTCCTTTTTTATGCTTCTTAATTTCATCACTTGTATAAAGAAGAGAAAAGGTAACAACAAACGTATACCAAAAACCAATATTATAAATATAAAATGGATTATAAAGAAGAAGCAAAAAGGCTGTTAGAAAAAGTATCTTGATACTCGAAAGATTCCATTTGAACTTTTTATTGGCATCTAGTAAAAGCAAAAACAAAATGGCCCTTAAAAAGGAAATAGAAAATCCAGTAATAAATAAATAGAGTAACAAAAAGGAATAGATGAACACATTTTTTAATTTGACTTTCTTTAAGAGTTTATTTAAAAAAAGATAAACAAAAGAAAGGTGCATTCCGGATAAAGCAAATAAATGCCCTACACCATTATTCATAATTCGTTCGTATTCTTCACTAGCAATTAGGGTTTTATCTCCAATCACAAAGGCTTTTAAATACGGATTATTTCCTAGCTTTTTCATACGTTCATTGATACCGTTTTTAATTTTATTTAAAAAAGATAGTTCTGTATTTACAATTTCTATTTTCGAAGCCGAAAACGCATAGTAAATTCTTTCGTGTTCTAAATACTTTTTATAATCAAACGTATTGGGAATTGTTTCTCCAATGACTTCTTTTTCTTTACCATACAAAGTAATCGTGATACCTACTTTTAAGTTTTTTTCTAACGATTCTTTTTCTTCCTTACTTTTTACATAGTAAGTAGAGGTTATTTTTTCTTGTGTTTTTAAAAGTAGACTTACTTTATCTCCATCAATAGTATAGGATAAAAGTTTTCCTGTTAGTTGCGTTGTGTTTTTAGGAATACTTGTATGATACGTTATGACTTGTGTTTTAATAAAGCAATAAAAGCAAACAAAAGAAAAGAACAAAAGATAAAAACCATTAGACTGTAATAAAATCTTTAATCTTTTCATATATAGATTCTCCAATACCAGAAATATTCATAATTTCCGTTATGTCTTTAAATGGTGTTTTTGTTCTATACTCGATGATACTTAAGGCTTTTGCTTCTCCAATACCACTAAGTGTCATTAACTCTTCTTTACTCGCTGTATTTAAGTTAATCTTTTGATTTGGTTCTTTACTCGTTTCCACTTTTGTTTCCTCTGTTTTGGTACTTTCAACTAAAATAGAGGGACTTACAACACTTGTTGTTGTAGAAGTAGTCGTACTCATTTGTTTTTTTACTTCACTTTTGGATGAAATTACGACAACATCTTCATTTTGTAAGGTTTTACTTAAATTAATATTATCTGTTGTAGCATTTGATTTTAATCCACCGGCTTTTTTTATTAAGTCATTTACTATCGTACCTTCTTCTACTTCATAGACACCCGGTTTTTTCACATAACCTTTAATATCAACCTTTAGTTTTGTTTGTTCAACAACTTCTTCCCCACTCGAAATTTGTGGGCATTCCTCACATACACATTCCGCTCTGTTGGTAAGAAGAAAATACCCCGTTATACTATTCGTGATACAAAGAAAAACAATTACAATTAGAAATGGAATTTTTCCTTGTACATATTTTTGAACAAAAAACATATAATTTTATCACCTCCTACTCTTATATATACACCGCGAATTTGGTATTTCCTTTTTTTGGGAGATAATTTCTTACAAAAAGAATGAAAAAAACTTCTATTTGACATAATTTTTGTCAACTAGAAGTCTAATTTTACATGAGCGTTTACAATAGTTTTTTGTCAATTTGCTAACTTCGCCATTTCACGGTCTCTTTTCGTTTTATTATTTTCAATCGCTACTTCTTGAACAACAAAGAGCATTAAAATTAAATTCATTGTATAACTTCCTCCATACGTTAAGAATGGAATTGGAACACCTGTTAAAGGAATTAAGGCTAAAACACCCATTAAATTGACAATCAAATGAAGTAGAATATACGAAAAAGTTCCATAGCATAAAATCATATTGCGGACATTCCCCCGTGCATTTCTTCCTATTTTTAAAATACGATATAAAATATATACATAACCAATTAAAACGAAAATTCCTGCAATAGCCCCTAACTCTTCAACAAGTATTGGGAAAATAAAATCCGTATGGGCTTCTGGTAAATACAAATACTTTTGGGTTGAATTTCCAAGACCTACTCCAAATAAACCACCATTATGAATGGCAATAAACCCATTGCAAACTTGATAACCGGTATCTTCTGCATAACGACTACAAGGATTTTTAAAGTTCAAACGACCAATTTGTCTTTCGTTTAAGTGACTTAAAAGACTTGTTCCACTACAAAGAAAAGCAAAGGCTGCAACAATGAGAACCACACCAATAAATTTTAATAATCGTAGTTGATTTTGTTTATCAAAAGGGATCGTGATAAAGATTAAGAAAGCAATGCCTGCAATAATAATAGCACCCCCTAAATCCGGTTGCATGGCAACTAATATAAAAAGTACAATAGCAAAAGCAATCGGAATTAAGTTGTAATAAACATTCGTTATTTTCTTTTTCATACTGCGATCATAAAAAATGGCCATAAAAAGAATTAATATTGTTTTAGCAAACTCAGCAGGTTGTAAATTAAAGAAACCTAGATCATACCAACTTTGAGCATGGTTAGAAATAATTCCTTTAAAGAATAAACCAATAAGTGCTGCAATAATCCCTACAGTGAAAAAAGGCATAAAAAATTCATACTTTTTGGTTTTCATATTTAATATAAAGAGCATTCCTATCAAAAAAGAGGCCACAACAACAATTAACTGACGGACAAAAAAATAGTAAGAAGAAACATGATAACGTAAAACAGCAGAAACAGAAGATGCACTTAAAATCATAATAAGACCTAATATAGAATATAGAATCATCATAATAAATAAAGGGACATCAATTTTTATAAATCCTCGTTTCTTCATCCTATTCACCTTATTATTATCATATCATAATTTGTTACTATTTTTTAGAAAAAATAGCGTTTACTAGACACTTTCTAGGTATTTAGAGTAGCATTTTTTTAAAAGAACAATAAACTATAGTAGATACATAAAGGAGGTATAATATATGTATTATTACGGAAATAACGGCTACTATAATGCAGGTTATGGTAGTGGATATGGTGCTCCTTGTTGTGCTAATACTGGTTATGCTGGATATACTTCTGGTTACGGTATCGGAGGCGCTATATGGATTGTCCTATTTATCCTTCTTATCATCATTATTGGTGCTGGATGGAATTGGGGCAACAATTATAACAACTAGGAAGTTTTAGCTTCCTTTTTTTATGATTTTTTGATACAATATGGGACGAAAGAAAGGGATTATCTATGAAGTTGCCCGCTATAGAAATATTAGATGAAAAAGATAAGAGATTAAGACTAATTAGTAAAGACGTAACTTTTCCATTAACCAATGAAGATAAAAAAAACATTAAAGATATGTTAGAGTATTTAAAAATGAGCCAAATGGATGAATATAGAGAAAAATATAATTTACGTGCAGGTATGGGTCTTTCTTATGTCCAAATTGGTATTCCAAAACGTATTTTTGTTGTTGTGGATGAGGTAAATGAAAATGAATTTGAAAATTATGTTTTAATTAATCCAAAAATCGTTAGTAATAGTGAAGAATTAATTTATGTTGGTGAAGGTGAAGGCTGTTTAAGTATCAATCGTGAAGTAGAAGGAATTGTTCCAAGATACGCTAGAATTACCGTAGAAGCCTATGACATAGAAGGAAATCCTTTTACTATTCGTGTCCGTGAAGATTTATCGATTGCTTTTCAACACGAAATTGACCACTTAAATGGTATACTTTTTATAGATCGAATTGATCCAAAAAATCCTTATAAAAATGCAAATACGATGAGAGAAATATAACATAAAAGAAGAAATTTTTTACATTTCTTCTTTTAAACGATTCACTTCTTCTAGAGATAAACCAGTTGCTTCCATGATTTCTTTTGGAGTTCCTAATCCCATTTGCAATAATTTTGTTGCTGTAGAAATAGCTTTGTTATGTTCACCTTCTTGAATACCTTGTTCGATTCCTTTTCTTACTCCTGTTGCTTCCGCATCTTTTATCTCTTCTTTATGCTTCTCTTCTACATCATAATATCCTAAAAATTCTGGATCCATACTTAATTCTTTCACCTTCTTTACCACCGCCATATACGGTGCATCTCCTTCATATTCGCTTTCTAACTCCTCTATCTTTTTCTTCTTAGAAATGAGTCTTGCAAACTTCTTGACTTCTTTAGGTATATTATATGTATTCTTTTCACAATTTTCAAGAATTAAATGGATGGATGTATATAAGTTATGCTCGATATGTCCCTCTTCATCTCGCACTAGAAATGTTAGTATCGGTCTCTTTGTTTCAAAGGAATTAAAGTTATCTATATTAATTAAGATATACTTTTGATATTGTATTTCTTTTCCTCCTTTCGTATTCTCTACAATTCGACTCATCACATATAAAGCATTCTTATCAAATAAAGTATCCGTATCTTGTTGGTTCATCTCCACTATGATTTTTTGTTCATCATTTATAGTTACAGTAACATCGGTTGCTTGTCTTTTTTCTTCTAAATGTCTTTTATTAATTTCTTCTCCACCTATATACGTTGCATTTTTTAAATACTCTTTCTTTATTCCTGTTAATGCATGCAAAATATCAACTGCAAACTCCCTTGTTTGTGGGGTTGTCATAATCACTTTAAACAAAGCATCATTCATAAAATTTGGTGTATCCAATTTACATATCTTTGTATCAACCAAAACGCTTCACCTCCCTTCTTTTTCAATTTAAAGGAAGTACTAAAAAAATACTTCCCTCTACTCTTATATATACACCGCAAATTTGCTATTTCCTTTTTTTGAAAGTGAATTTCTTTCTAAAACTGAAAAAAGCATCATTTTATTGACACTTTTTTGTAAAGAAAATAAACATTTTTAACTTTTTATACATTTTCTAACTTCACACTAACAATTTTACTAACTCCTGATTCTTGCATCGTAATACCATACAAATTATCGGCATATTCCATTGTTCTTTTCTTATGCGTAATCAAGATAAATTGACTATTCTTTTTATATTCTTGTAAATACTTACCAAACGCATCGACATTTGCTTCATCTAGTGCAGCTTCTACCTCATCTAAAACGCAGAATGGCACAGTTTTCACATTTAATATAGCAAACAACAAGGCAATCGCTGTTAATGTTTTTTCTCCACCACTTAATAAACCAATCGAATTTAATTTCTTTCCAGGTGGTTCTGCAATAATCTCAATACCCGTTTCCAAAATATTTTCAGGGTCCGTTAATTTAAGCATTCCGTTACCACCCTTAAATAATTTTTTAAAGACGACCTTAAATTCTTCATTAATACGTTCAAACGTTGTACTAAATCTTTCAATCATAATGGCATCCATTTCATTAATAATGGCAATTAAATTTTCACAAGATTCTTCCAAATCTTGTTTTTGATTGGTTAAAAAATCATATCTTGTACTTACACGTTCATACTCTTCGATAGCAAAGACATTGACTTCTCCTAAACGAGCGATTTCACTTTTTAAGCTGGCTACCTTGTTTTTAGCTACTGTTGCATCAATATCAAGTACATAGGATAACTTCGCTTGCTCATACGTTAAACTATAGTTTTCATTTAAGGTTAAAAGTAAGTTATCCAAACGAATATCCATTTTACCAATAGAAACTTCTTTGGTTTTTAAATCGTTTTGTAATTTGTTATACGTACTATTTTTCTCACGATATTCTTTTTCTAAGGTATCAATTTCATTTTGTAACGTTTCTTTTTCTTCTTTTAAACTTTCTAAATTACTTTCAAGAACCGTTTTTTCGTTTTCTACTTTGGCAAGTTCTTCCATTAAAGAAAGTAATTTGGTATCTAACTTACCTTCTTTTAAAGTCGAAGACCCATCCAATTCTTTTTGTAATTCTGTTTGTTTGGTTGCTTTAGCATCAAGACTTGTCTTTTTTTCATTGACACTTTCTTGTAAGGTAATTGCTTTACGTTGTAATTCTTCTTCAGAAGCACTTAATTTTCCTAACTCTTCTTCATGCTTGGCTAACTCGACTTCCAGTTTTTCTTTTTCACTACGGACACTGGCAATTTCCTTCTTCGTATTTTCTAGTTCTAACTTATCTTTTAAAGCACTCGTATCGTTTTTGAATGTTCCACCCGTTAAAGAACCACCTGCGTGCATAATTTCTCCATCTAAACTTACAATACGATATTTGTATTCTAGTTTTTTACCTAAAGCATTTAATACATCAATATCACGAACGACTAGTACATTTCCAAGTTGGTTTTTAATGACATTTGAAAATCTTTCTTCATAAGAAATTAAGTCACTAGCAACCCCTATAAACCCATCTATTTTTTTGGCATCTTCTAAAGATGATGAAAAAATCGTTTTTTCTTTAATGATATTCAGTGGGAAAAAAGTTGCTCTTCCTAATTTATTTTCTTTTAAAAAGGTAATACAATCTTTGGCCGTACGTTCATTATCGACAACAATAAAATTGGCACTAGCTCCTAAAGCGGTATCAATAGCTAAAACGTATTCTTCTGGTACTTCAATTAATTTACCAATGGTACTATGTACACCTTTTAAACGGACATTATTTAAAACATTTTTAACCGCATTTGGCATTTTACTATCATTTAAAAGACTATTTTCTAATACTTCTTGCTTACTTGTTAACGAAAATAAGGAACGAGTGCACTCTTGTACTTTTTGTTGTACGGAATTTCTTTTAATTTTTAAAAGACTTTCTTTTTCATTATTCTCTTCTAATTCTCTTTTGGTTTTTTCAAGGGTTTCTACTAAATGCTTTCCTTCATTTTCCAATAATGTCTTTGCTTTTTCTAACTCTAAAATCTCTTCTTTTAATCTTACAATATTGTTATCGACGTCTTTCATATTCCCATTAAATTTTTGACGTTCCGTGTACATGACTTTTTCATTTTGTAAATTCACAAATTTGCTTGTTATGTTTAACAAATCTTGATTGGTTTTACTGATCTCTTCTTCTAAACGTAAACTTTTTAATTTTAAAGTTTCAATCGCACTTGCTTGTTCACTAGAAGTCGTATCTTCTTTTAAGAGTTGTTCGTTAATGGCATCAATTTCTTCTTTTAATTTTGTATATTCGGTATTGATACTCGTTATTTCTTCTGTAATTGTTGCAATTTCAATATTTTTTAAATCCTCTTTTAACGCAAGATACTTACGAGCATTTTCACTTTGTTCTTTTAAAGGCTCTAAATTAACTTGTAACTCCTCAATAATTAAGTTTACTTTTTCAATATTGTCTTTCGTTTTTTCTAATTTTTTTAAACTTTCTTCCTTACGTTTTTTATATTTTAAAACACAAGCGGCTTCTTCAAAGATGACTCTACGTTCTACGGGTTTACTATTGACAACGGAACCAATACTTCCTTGACTAATGATATTATAGGAATCGACTCCTGCTCCACTATCTAAAAATAAATCCGTAATATCTTTTAAACGTACCTTTGCACCATTAATAAAGTATTCACTTTCTCCACTACGGTATAAGACACGTTTCACTTCAATTTCTGTTAAATCGCTTTTTAAATACTTATCTTCATTATCAAATGTTAAAGCAACCTCAGCACGAGAGGCCATATTTCTTGATTTTGAACCAGAGAAAATAATATCACTCATTCCATTGGTACCACGTAAATTTTTAACAGATTGTTCCCCTAAAACCCAACGAATAGCATCGACAATATTGGATTTACCACTACCATTTGGACCAACCACACACGTAATATTATTATCGAGTAAAATATTTGTTTTATCAGCGAAGGATTTAAACCCATTGGCTTTAATACATTTTAGATACATGTTTTTTCCTCCTACTTACAAGATTTTTGATAGGCATCTTTGGCTGCTCTTTGTTCGGCTTCTTTTTTGCTTCCACCCATACCTTTTCCATAAATCATCCCATCAATTTGTACTTCAACCGTAAAGACTTTTTTATGAGCAGGACCTGTTTCACTAATTAAAACGTATTCTAAACTCTTTTTATCCGTTTGGACCATTTCTTGTAAAAGAGATTTATAATCATATTTAAATTGAACATGTTTTTCAATATAAGGAACGATGATTTCTAAAATAAATTTTTTAACCACTTCTAAACCACAATCTAAATAGATGACCGCAAGAACACTTTCAAAAACATCAGCAATAATGGTTCCATTGATATCCTTTTCTTGACCGTGACCAACAAGTATATATTTTTCTAACTCAATATCTTTTGCATAAGCATCAAGAGCTTCTTCACAAACGTAACTTGCTCTTATTTTACTCATATCTCCTTCTTTATAAGAAGTATTTAAAAATAAATATTCACTCGTTACAAGTTCTAAAACGGCGTCTCCTAAAAACTCTAAACGTTCATAGTTATCCGTTTTATGTTCATTCGAAAAAGAACTATGTGTTAAGGCAGTTTGTAATAAAGTTTCATTTTGAATTGTTATGCCATATTTTTTTAGTTTTTCTTTCATATGTAACACATCCTCTAAAGTCTTCTAAATTACATTATAGCACGTTGCACCCCATTTGTGTTAAGAAACCAAAATTTTTAGGACTCTAATTCTTCTTTTTTTACTAATTGTAATGTAGTTTCTTTTCCTTTCTCTTGAGTATAATACTTTAAAATATTTTGAAAAGTAGCAGTCGTATAAATTTTAAGATCTTTCTTTGTATTATAAAATAGTCCATTATTTGGAAATGGAATTAACATTTCACTAAAGAAAAGTTTACCATCTTCTATATAATAAGAGCCATTCTTTTTGGGATGATCATAATCATAAACATAAGTAAATGCATTTTTAGGATGATGAAAAAGTAAATAATGATGCAGATGATAAGAAAAATCAAAGTTTGGATCTCGCTCTCTTAAGCGACCCTCCCTATTTATTTGTTCTTTCATTAATAAAAATTCTTCTTCGGAAACATGATTGACCACATAAATCTTATTTTCATAAAGAGGAAGATAATCAAAAATAGATTCTTTTAAAATCACATCTTTTTTTGGTAACAGCACAATAATTTCATTTTCCATTACAAAAAACCACCCTATCTCTATATAATATTATTTTACATCAAAAAAAAATTGTAGTAAAATGATTATGGTGATACAAATGAAAAAAATTTGTATTTTCTTAATCAATTGTTATCAAATCTTACCTTTAGCTTCTCATAAAATGTGTCGGTTTACTCCTACTTGTAGTGAATATACTAAAATTGCTATTGAAAGATTTGGAGCTATTAAAGGAATAAAATTAGGGGTCAAAAGAATTTTAAAGTGTCATCCAAACGGAAGTTATGGATATGATGCCGTCCCCGAGAAGGAGAATGTATGAAAAAGAAAATTTTAAGTGTCCTACTTTTAGGGTTAATTGCATTTACTTGTGGTTGTAGTAACAAAAAAAGTGATGGTTTAAAAGTATTAACAACTGTTTATCCTATTGGATTTTTAACAGAACAAATTTATCAAGATGGTTTAATTTTAAGTATTTACCCAGATGGTGCCAATGTTAAAGAATACGAACTTACGAGTAAACAAGTAAAGCAATACAGTAAAAACGATATTTTTATTTATAATGGTTTATCCAACGAACAAACTGTAGCCAAGAACTTAATTAATAGCAATCGTAAACTTTATATCATTGATGTTGCTTATGGGTTAAAGTTTGATAATGGTGTTGAAGAACTTTGGTTAAGTCCCAACTATTATTTAATGCTTGCCAAAACCATTAAAGATAATTTACAAGATTTTGTCAGTAGTAAATATGCCAAAGAGGAATTAGAAAATCGCTACAATGTTTTAGCAGAAAAATTATCCGTTATGGATGCAGAGTTAAGAAACGTTGCCAAAAGTGCAAACGAAATTGGTAAAGGAACGATTGTTGCTTCTTCAAATATGTTTAAATACTTAAAAAATTATGGGTTTAATGTTATTTCTTTAGAAGAGGAAACAAATTTAAATACAGTTCAAAATAATTTTAAAAACAAAACCTATACTACTCTATTTATGAAAGATACGGAAGAAAAAAGTGATACAATAAAAGAACTTGAAAAAAATGGTGCAAAAGTCATCACTGTCAATACAATGGAAACCTTAACCAAAGAGGAAAAGGAAAACAATGATACTTATTTCACCATTATGAATGAGTATATGGAAAATATTAGAAATGCTACTTTAGGAGATTAATTCTCCTTTTTTTTTCGAATTAAATAGATTTCTTTTTCAGAATCCTTAATTGCATCATGTACAAGTTCATGTTTGTAAGGACTATGTTCATTAATATTTTCTAATAAACTTTTATAAATTCCTAATTTTAAGTTTAAATTTGCATCTTTTTTGTCTGCAATAAAACCAAAATAATTATTTGGAATACGATAATGAAGAGTTGCTAATAATTGATTAATTTGATATAAAGTGGAATGCCAATCTTGAAAAGCCACAACTGCATCAAATTCATCCATAGTAGGAACACTACCATAAACACTTTTTGGTACAACCGGTTGTTTATTTGGAAAATATTTTCCACTTAATACCGTTGGTGTTGGTATATCCATCCCATTTTCATTATCCAAATACCCACAAGCACCATTCAGTTCAAATTGATCTAATGATTTATAATCTACATATTTTGAAAGCAAATAGGTATTTTCTTTTTGCATACGAGCAGACATAGATTTTGGTACACTTTGCACTAATTCTAATATTTTATGGTAATCGTTTGGATTAAAGCCACTGTTAAGTAAATATTGATAAAAAATAGATGAATATTCTTTTAACATTTTAATTCCCCCTTTTTTTAATGTTTTCTATCTTACTACTTTTTTTAGTAAATGTCAAATTTTACAATTCAATTTCCAATACATAATGCAATTCGTGGAAGAATTAAAAAGGAAGTTCCCGTTTAATAAAATAAGAAATGTGTAAATGAATAAGTTCCCAAAATAGCAATAAA
>CANROY010000021.1 GCA_947632355.1 uncultured Bacilli bacterium | reverse complement strand
TGAAAAAGAAGATTAAAAATCTCACTCATTAATCTTCTTTTTGGTGTTTTAATTTATTTTAGCTGTGAATAGTAACAGTAAATTACTTACCTTGTAACATATTTAATAAATCAATTTTAAACTTATCTTTAGAAGCATTGGCTTTAGAAATCATAACACCTTTATAAGTTGTAAGTTCTGACATATGACCTTCTAATAAAATATCTTTAGGTGCTATAGAATCTAATAATACAATTTCTTCTTTTTTATAAACGGTATAAATTAATTTTACTTCACCATGTACTTGAGCAAACATTTTATCACTTGGTAACTTTAATTCATACGTTTCTGTTCCTGCTTTTTTATTTTGAGAAACCATTTCTCCAACAAATTTACCATTTCTTAAAGCCGGATAGTATTCAAAATTTAACTTCTTGAATGCTAAAGAATTGTATTTCTTTAAAGCTCTTTCTAATTTACGATATTCGTTTTCATCAATGTAATCTAAAACATAACCCTTCATTTTCATTACCCCCAATTTCTTTTTATGTATCAAGTATAGCACAAAAATTGAAAAATGTCAAATTGATGTCTACTTTTCTTATTGCTTGTCCATTGTAGCACAAAATGTCGTATTTTGTCAAATTTTTTTACTACAACTAAAAATAAACTAGAAATTGCTTCTAATTTATTGGTTTAATGAACATTTAATTCTACAATCGTTGCTCCTTGATTCCAATAATGTAAATGATAATTTTTGACTTCCTTCATTCTTTTTAAATAGTAATGAACTTCTTCTTTTAAAATGCCTTGCCCTTTCCCATGTACAATAACGACAACTTCATTTTTTAATTTTACATTATCTTTAATAAAATCATAAAGAACTGTATAGATTGTATCTCTTGTTTCCCCATGAACATCTAAAGTGGGATATTTATCAAGCGGAAGGAGCATCGTTATTCTCACTACTTACATCGGTTGGTGTAGAGTTAAAAACTTGACTAACCACTTGTTCGTCGGTTTCTTTAGGTACTTCAGGTTCTACAGGTGTTGGATTTTCTACTACCGGTGGTTCTTGTTTCGGAGATTCCTCTATAGTTGGTACTTCTAAATTTACACTTTCCACTTCTTTATTTACTTCAATTGGTCCAAATTTATCTTCATAATACTTAATGATATCACTTAATAATGGAATAGATAACGTAGAACCAATTGTCTTTTTAGACATAGATTCCGCAATAGTGGCAAGGCGAATCGTTGTTTCAATAGAATACCCATTGGTAATTCCATACCCTACCATTGCAACAAAGATATCTCTTGCTCCTGTTTTATCAACAACCTCAGTATTAATCGTTGCTAAGACTTTAATTTCATTATTTACCGCATAAACAGTTCCTTTACCTTCAATGGTAATAAAAAGTGTAATATGTGGGTATTTATCCGTAATTCTTTTATAAACATTTGCCATTGTTACAGGAGCATTAAAATCAATTTTCATTCCTGTTATGGCTTCTGCAACGGTACTTGAACATACAACATACTTTGCATATTTAAAGAAATCAAGTAACCCATTATGAGGACTCTTAGCATTTAAAATTGTAACGGCATTACTATATTTATTAAAAGCATAAACACTCGCATTGTACTCATACCCATCAGCAATGACACAATCAATATCCGTATCATACTCATATTTTTTTATATTAAAATCGTTAATTGCTGTAGAAACAACGGTTCTTGAATTATTTTTTTTATTAATCAAAATATAAGATGTAGGTGTTTTAATATCATAATTTGTTTCCAAAAAAGTAGTGTTGACTTTATTTTCTTCCATATTCTTTTTCATAGAAGTTCCAATTTCATCATACCCAATAACACCTGAAATAAAGGAATCCGTATTCCATTTTCCAAGAGAATAAGCAATGATATTTGCAGAACCACCACTACAAGTAATCATTTCTTTCGTTGTATTTTCTGTTCCTTCTATTGGATATTCTTCCATTAAAATATTAACGTCATACATCAGTTTTCCTATACTTAATGCTTTCATAAACAATCCCTCTATTCTATTTAAAATTATACTATATTCTTTCCAAGAAAAAAAGCCATTTTGTGGCTTTTGACATATTTTGTTCTCAATTTTGCTCGTAAATTTGTTGCCCTTGTATTAAATCATACGTTACAAGCTCTGTTGCCTCTAAGTCTTCTTTATGCATATCTACACTCGTAATTTGGCTATTTTCATACGTTGTATAATAATAAATTCCTTTATCCATATTACAGCAAGAACTATAAATCGTTATTTCGTACTCATTATTCCCCATATGCACACAGCCTCTTTGTTGTTCAACAGAACCTAGTATATGAAAGAATTGACTAATACTTTCGGATTCACTTGTCCCTGATATAGAATGCATTTTGGTAAATGTTGCTTTTACGAATCGAGAAGCAGAAGACAAATCTCCTGGTAACCCTAAAGCACCCATTCCCCTACTATACGTTTGTAAGTTTATGTCTTTAGCAAATTGATTTTTAGGAGGTTCCACCGATAAAGCCATATAATTGTTTAAATTAAAGAGTTGTATATCAAACGTTGGGTTATTCGTTAACACTCCTAGTGGATTATCATAAATTTTAAGTCCATCTTCTACACTCTCAACGGTTATCGAGTTTTCTTTATCAGCAATAATCCAATGTAATGGAGAAGCCGGAAGTTCCTCACTAAAGTTTATATTCGCAAGGTTCATATGACTAATAAGTTCTTTTGCTTCATTTAATGTAGCACATTGCGATAAAATCCAAGGAATAAACTCAAAAGATGCAACGTTATCTTTATTTTCTTGTTCTTCGTGATATACGGCATTCCCAGGAAAGTTTAATCCTGCCATACAAAGTCCTTTTTCATTCATGGCATCATAATACAAAGGATAATTTTGACAAACATAAGCCATACCAATAAGAGCATAATGCTTTGAACTTGATTTTACACATCTAAAATGCAATGGATAATTTCTTGGCATAATCGTTACTGTTTCTTTATAGGAATATTCTAAATCAAAATTTCTACCAAAATAGTGATCTTTAGTGTTATATGTTATTGCTGTACACATATTTTTTTACCTTCCTTCTATTAAAGTTAGTATAGCATAGAAAATAAGAAAACTCTATCATGAAGATAAAGTTGTTTTTACTTTTTCAATGATAATATTACGTATTATTTGCCTTACCTAGAAGCAAATATTTTTTAACTATATCATAATACTAATTTTATATTTCAATTAAATTCCATAAATCTTTGATTAACAATCGAATACTTGGTATTTTTTGTAGATTATTAAATATATCTACTCTTTCTTGATCAGAAATTTCATCTATTTTAATAATATTCTCTTTTTTAAAATCATCTAGAATAACATTTTTATCAGTAGTAACATCAATGGAAATTGTTCCATTTATGTTTTCATGATTAATAGAAATTTCTAAATCCGTGTTATTATCTTTTTTATTTACAACTATATTTCCTTTATATGTATTCATATAACTTTTTAATTCATAACTATAATTGAATTCATCATTTTTTAAAACTAAGAACGATAAATCAGCCGAAGTTCTAGCAACTTCAAATCCTATCACTTGATTATCTTGTGTATATAAAGAAATTGTTACTATTTCTTCTAAAATATCAGTATTTATATTCGAAATATCTTCTTTTATTTCTTCAACATTTTTATTGAATACAGAACTTAAAGAATTTAAAAATTCATCATTATTTAATAAACTATTCTTAATGCTATCAATAATATTACTTAAATTTTGTTTGCTAAGTGCCAAAGTATTTTTATTTACTTTGACATTTTTATCATTTAAATTCATTTCTACTTCTTTTTGACTAAAATATTTATCTTGTAATGAATCATTGATTGCCATATTTAAACTTTTTAAAATGATTTTTATATTGTTTTGATCAAATAAGGAAGATACTAAATAATTATATTTGTTTATTGGTATTAATATCGTTTTATTATAAATATCTTCTACATTTATATAAAACCCATCCTGCATAATACTAGCATCACTATTTAATAAAGTTTCTTCATTGTAGTTGGAGTCCATAGACATACGAATTTCATGTGTATTATAATCTATGCCTGCTTTAAAATTCATATTCATATGATTAAGAATATTTAATGTTTCGGCGATCACTTTATTATCACTTCTAAGATTGGTTTTGACATTTACATTTTCCAAAAATGAATTTATATCCTCTTGCACTTGAACTTGTTCAAAGATTCTATCAATAGTTGAAACAAAGAAAGTTTTTGGTTTTGTTTTTAAAGAATTGTTATACAACAACAAAGAAGTTATTGCAATTACTAGAACGATTAAAGTAATTACAATAAGTAATATATTGCCTTTTCTTTTTTTCATAATTTTTAACACCTCTATCATTAATATTTTAACATAAAGCAGTTTATATTGTAAATTAATAAAAACATAAAACTATTAATATGTAAAATATTATTTGATGACTTACACTTGTAAGAATAGAAGCGAAATGATATAATTTATCATAGAAAAATAAAATATTGAAAGTGAAAATAGTTATGAATGAAAATGGTTACAATGTTCAAATAAAAGAAATTAATCAATGTGTTAAAGTAAGAAATAAAACCAAAAAAATTTTATCAGATATGACTCTATCTATTAATAGTGGCGAATTCGTTGCTATTGTGGGTTGCTCTGGAGCTGGAAAAACAACTTTAATGAATATTTTGGGTGGATATAATCATCCAAGTAAAGGAAAAGTGTATTTAAATAATATAGACTTATTTGAACATGCTAATTACTTTAAAAGAAAAATTGCTTATGTTCCTCAACAAGAAATACTAGACCAAACATTAACTTTACAAAAATCTTTAGAATATTCTTTAGCTCTTCGCGTAAAAGATATTTCAAAAGAAGAAGGAAAAAAAATAATCAACTCTGTTTTAAAAATTTTAGAATTATCTCACGTTCGAAATTCCTTAATAAAGAATTTAAGTGGTGGTGAAAAAAAAAGAGCATCTATTGCAACAGAAATGCTTAGTAATCCTAAATTATTTTTATTAGATGAACCCACATCAGGTTTAGATGCAAATATTGAAAAAAAGATAATGTTAAAGCTAAGAGAAATTGCTAATACTGGTAAAACAATTATTATCACTGCTCATACTATTTCTAATTTATCTTTATGTGACAAAGTCATTTTTATGGGGAAAGATGGGAAAATTTGTTATTATGGACCTTACCAAGATATTTTTAAATACTTTAATGTGACTGAATTTGTTGATATTTATGATCTTTTAAAAGAAGATACCAATACTTGGTATAAAAAGTATAGAAGCACTCTAACAATGAATGATGACTTTAAACCCATTTCTCCTGATTTTTCTACAAAGGAAAAAAGAGTTGGCTTTTTTCTGCAAACCAAAATATTAGTAAAAAGATACATGGCTTCCTTATTCAATAATAAATTTATGCTTGCTTTACTTTTAGGTCAATCCATATTAATGGGTATATTAATATGTGTAGCTACAGAAGTAGATTGCTTATTAAATTTTATTACGGCCTCTATGGTTTTTGTTGCTTATACCATGGCTGCAACTTGGCTTGGTTTATTTAATACTATACAAGAAATAGTAAAAGAAAAAGATATGCTAAAAAAAGAATATATGAGTGGTTTAAATTTTAAATCTTATATTTTTTCAAAAATTATAATCTTTTCTTTATTATGTTTGTACCAAGCAATAACTTGTGTATGCATCGTTTATTTTCATTTAAATCCTAGACCCGATGAAATATTAATTACTAATACACTATTAGATTTAATCATAAATTTCTTTTTGCTGTCTTTTTCTACAAGTATGATTGGAGTATTTATTTCATCTCTAGTAAAAGATACAAAAACAACATTAATTTTATCACCTCTTTATATGATGATTCAAATGTTATTTTCAGGTATGTTTATCTCTTTCATAAACATTACCGAAAAAATATCACATTTTGTAGTTGCTAGATATGGATATGAGGCTTTTGCAACTATTGGACATATATCACAATATGGTGTTATTGCCCCTACCCCCGGTTTTCTAGATTTTAATGCTAACCATATTTTAAATATTTGGAATATCTTTATCTTTGTGATTATTATTTTTTTGATAATAAGCTGTATAACTATTAAAAGAAATATATTGAATAAGAGTAATGATTACTTAATTTTGGATGATGACTATAGTAAATTATTTAAAGGCAAAATTAAAAAAATCAGGAGAGTTTCCAAGATTTCCTAAGTACTAATTAATCACAAATAGTTGTTAAAATGCCCATGGTATTAATAGTCTTTTGTTCGATAATACGAATAAGGCGGTTTTAATGCCTGAAAAAAAGTGCCCTGGAACTTCAAAAGTTTCCTAGGCACTACTCGATATAAAATATATCAACTAGAATAATATGTATAAATGTTGCTAATTACATTTATATTATTTTTTCTTTAATGTTAATTGGCTTAAGGTTTTTGATTCTTCTAAAGTATTTCTTCTATTAATAAATGTTGTCAATAATCTTTGATACATATAATTCTTTTGAAGAGCTATTTTTTGTTCGTTCAATTCCATAAACTCTACATAATTTAGAGCAGGATTTTCCTTTTTCATTTTTTTATAAATATTTCTATGTTCCAAATAATAACTAAATGCCTCTTCTTCTAATTTTTTTCTATTTTTAAAATGAGTATAGTGTTCTCTTGCCTCCTCTAATGTCGCTCTTCGAGCAATTTTTAGAATTTCCATTTCTACTTTACGATTATCACGAATCCATATATAACGGAGATAACCATTTTCATCATAATCAAATTGATCTGATGTATTCCAATCAAAAAAATATGTGCCATCAAAAAATGCATGATTAGGAAAATCAGCAGGAAACAAAGAAGAATCTAAAAAATCTTCTTTACTTTTAATTTTTATATCATCATTTAACACAAAATATCGAATATTGCCATCATATTCATAAATGCAGTTTGAAAATTCTTCACAAAAATACTCTTGTTTTTCTTTCTCATTTAATATACAACAACTACCTAATAAACGGAGATAATATTGATTACAAAAAAGTAAAGCAACTGCAGGATCAGAAAAGGATAAAATATCTCCTTGATGTAAATCAATATTTAAATATAAACCTTTTTTAAGATGAATCAATTTTTCAATATGATATTTTGTAATGATATCAGAAAGATTGTTATGATTAGTTTCAAACAAAGGAATAATAGAATTATCTACAATTAATTTTAACATTTGATCATTGGTATCTATTATTTCATTAGCCATCAATCTTTTCAATTGTTGTTGATTAGCATGTGCTACAGTAGAGACTCCACCTAACATCGTTAATAATGGTGAAAGCTCCGTCTCAGAAAATAACATTTTTCTCATAGAATTATTTAAAATAATAATATCATGCGTATCGAAACTAATATGATATAATAAACATTTTGTTTTTAAAGTAGCAGATTCATATAATTGATAGGGAAAAATAGCGTACTTATCGATTCTTTTTTTAGGAGTGAATTCAAAGAACGAAGTCGAATAAACAGATATTTTATCAGATAAGGCTCGTCTTCTTAAATCATTGATATTAAAGCGAAGAATATCCCCTTTTTTATAAAAATCAAAATCTTTTACTAACTTAAAATAAATATAATCATCACTATTAAAATCGTTTAAAATCATAGTATAATTCTCCCATCACTAAATGATTATTTATTATAACAAAATAAATAATCCAAAGCAAGAAAAACGGATTTTAGATAGAATTTAATTTTATCCATAAATAAAAAATGACCTAGGGCTTCAAAAGTTTCCTAGGCACTACTCGATATAAAAATATATCAAAGATTATAGATTGGATCAATACTTTTTAAACTATTTTTATAGGTAAATATTTTGATTTATTACTTGCGATTATTAATTACAGCTTGAGCAGCGGCAAGTCTTGCAATCGGTACTCTAAATGGAGAGCAAGATACATAATCAAGTCCAACTGTTTCACAGAAATTAATTGTTGCAGGATCTCCTCCGTGTTCTCCACAAATACCTAAATGTAAGTCACTTCTCGTACTTCTTCCTTTTTCAGAAGCCATACGTACAAGAGAACCTACACCTTCTTCATCAATACGGGCAAATGGGTCAAATTCAAATATCTTTTTATCATAATAATCATTTAAGAATTTAGAAGCATCATCACGACTGAATCCATAAGTCATTTGAGTTAAATCGTTGGTACCAAATGAGAAGAACTCAGCTTCTTCAGCAATCTTATCTGCTAAAAGGGCTGCTCTTGGTATTTCAATCATAGTACCTACTTTGTACTCTAAAGAAACACTAGCTTTTTTAATGATTTCATCTGCTGTTTCACATACAACTTTTTTAACAAATTTAAGTTCATTGATATCTCCAACAAGTGGAATCATGATTTCAGGTACAACGCTTAAACCTTCCTTATTTACGTTAATAGCTGCTTCAATAACGGCTCTTGTTTGCATTTTAGCAATTTCTGGATACGTAATAGCAAGACGGCAGCCACGATGTCCCATCATTGGGTTAAATTCTTTTAAAGATTCGATTCTTGTCTTTAAGGCATCAAAACTCATATTTAAGCTTTCGGCAAGACTCTTAATTTCTTCATCTTCTTTTGGTAGGAATTCATGTAATGGTGGGTCTAGATAACGAATAACTACAGGATATGGTGCCATAGCACGATATAACTCTTCAAAATCATTTCTTTGATATGGTAAGATTTTTTCTAACGCTTCTTCTCTTTGTTCTACTGTTTCAGAAGCAATCATTCTTCTAAAGTTAAAGATACGTTCACTTTCGAAGAACATATGCTCTGTACGACATAAGCCAATTCCTTCTGCCCCAAATGTTCTTGCTTGTTTGGCATCCTTAGGAGTATCGGCGTTGGTACGAATTTTCATTCTTCTAACCTTATCGGCCCAATTCATAAATGTTTCAAAGTCTCCACTAATACTTGGTTCTACACTTTCTAAAATGCCATTGTAAACTTTACCCGTACTTCCATCGATAGAAATTTCATCGCCTTCGTGTAACACTTTACCATCTTTGGTTGTAATCGTTTTTTCTTCTTCATCAATTTTTAATTCACCACAACCACTAACACAACAACGTCCCATTCCACGAGCAACAACGGCAGCATGGCTTGTCATTCCACCACGAATGGTTAATATTCCTCTTGCGTGATTCATTCCTTCAATATCTTCAGGACTTGTTTCTAGACGAACTAAAATCGTATCTTCACCACGTTTAGAGGCCTCTATAACATCTTCTGCATTAAAGTAAATTTTACCAGCCCCTGCTCCAGGACTTGCAGCAAGACCCGTTGCTAATACTTCACCGTTTTTTAAAGCATCGCTAGAGAATGTCGGATGAAGTAAAGCATCCAATTGTTTTGGTTCTACTTTTAATAATGCTTCTTCTTCCGTAATCATACCTTCGTTTACTAAGTCAACGGCAACTTTTAAGGCAGCAGCAGCCGTACGTTTTCCATTTCTCGTTTGCAACATAAAGAGTTTACCATTTTCAATTGTAAATTCCATATCTTGCATATCTTTGTAATGATTTTCTAACTTTTCAGCAATTTCAACAAATTGTTTATATACATCGGGCATATCGGTTTCTAGTTTACTAATTGGTTCAGGTGTACGAATACCGGCAACAACATCTTCTCCTTGGGCATTAATTAAGTATTCTCCATATAATTTCTTTTCTCCAGTTGCAGGGTTTCTGGTAAATGCAACACCTGTTCCAGAATTATCTCCACGGTTTCCATAAACCATTTCTTGAACGTTTACAGCTGTTCCCCAAGAAGATGGAATATCATTCATTCTACGATAATAAATGGCTCTTTCATTGTTCCAACTTCTAAATACTGCCGTTACGGCTTCAATTAATTGTTCTTTAGGGTCTTGTGGAAAAGGTACTCCGGCAATTTCTTTATAAATATTTTTAAAATCTTCGGTGATACGAACCATATCGTCTTCCGTTAGTTCGGTATCGTATTTAACACCTTTTTCTTCTTTAACTTTATCTAAATGTCTTTCAAAAGAACTCTTCGGATAGCCTTTTACAACATCTGCAAACATTTGAATAAATCTTCTATAAGAATCATACACAAAACGTTTGTTGTTTGTAGCCTCTGTAAAACCAATAGCCACCTCATCATTTAAACCTAAGTTTAAAACAGTATCCATCATACCAGGCATACTCGCTCTTGCCCCACTTCTTACACTTACTAAAAGGGGATTCGTTTTATCTCCAAATGTTTTTCCGGTCATTGCCTCAAGTTCTTCAACTTTGTTTAAAATTTCATTTTTAATTTCTTCACTAATCGTTTCCTTATTTTCATAATAATTCGTGCAGGCTTCGGTTGTAATCGTAAACCCTCTAGGAACAGGCATTCCAATATTGGTCATTTCTGCTAAATTGGCACCTTTACCACCTAAAAGTTCACGCATATCTTTATTACCTTCACTAAATAAGTATACATATTTTGCCATATTTTATTTCCTCCTTTAAAATGGTCTACTCTATTATAACAACCACAAAAAAATACGACAAGAAAGTAATCGTATTTTGACAATTTCTAGACACTATTTTCGATTATCTTGATGGGCACTTAAATACACTTGTCTTAAACGCTCGTTGGATACATGAGTATAAATTTGCGTTGTGGATAAAGAAGAATGCCCTAACAATTCTTGCACACTTCTTAAATCTGCTCCATTATTCAGTAAATGCGTTGCAAAGGTGTGTCTTAGAGTATGGGGGGTCACGTTATTCTTAATCGCAACAAGTTCCATAATGCTATCCAATATTTGAGCAATTCTACGGGTTGTAATCTTACTACTATTTTTGGCAACAAATAGGTAATCGCTTTTTTTATTTTCTAACAATAGTTCTCTATCCATTAAATATTCTTTTAAAGTATCTTGGGTATATTCTCCATAATAAACAATTCTTTCTTTTCCGCCTTTACCCAAAATTCTTATTTTTCTTTCGTTTCTATCCATATCTTTTAACTGAATACTTGCAAGTTCTGAAACACGGCACCCGGTATCATAAAGCATCTCTAGTAATAATAAATCTCGATTGGTATAGATTGTTTTTTGATACGTATCAATATTTGGAAAAGCCAAAATGGTTTCCATATCAATTTCACTTACAAAATTCGGTAACTTTTTTTCTAACTTTGGATTTTTAATACTAGCAAATACATTTTTTTCTAACTTTCCTTCTCCGACCAAATAACGATAAAAACTACGCAAAGTACTTAAATTCTTAGCAATACTTCTATTCTTATACTTTAATCCATCCAAATACTTTAAATAGGTTCTTATTTCTTCCTTTGTTATTTTTAAATAATTAATTTTTTGTTTTTCTAAATACTTCTTATATTTTTCCAATTCTTCTTCATAAGACACTAAAGTATAAGGACTATCATTTCTTTCTACTTTTAAATATTCTAAAAAAGATTTTATCTCTAAATCCATTATCTTGTATAGCCTTCTTTTTCTTCTAGTTCTTCATCCTCATATTCATAAAGTCTTTCTTTCGCCTTTTTACCATACATTTTAAAATAAGCCTTTTCTTGTTCTAAATCCATTTTTCTTTTTAATGCTTTTAATTCTTCCAAAGACAACCCTTTTAAATCTTCCTTTTCTTTATTTAAATCAATAGCACAAATAGCATTTATAAATTGTTCTTTCGTTGTTATATTTACAATTTTATTACTTTCTTCTTGATCTTGTCTTATTATATCTTTTTCACTAAAATATCCCATATAAAACACCTACTCTATAGTTTTATTATAAAACAAAAAGAAGAATATTTTCTTCTTTTCCTTAAATTTTGATAATTTCTTTACATTTTTCTATTTTTAGCATCTTAATGCAGTTGTCATAAGAAAGATTTACTCTTTCTCATACTCACAATTGGAACAAACAACTTTATTTTTTTTCTCAATCAGTGGCCAGTCACAATTTGGACAAGTTTCACCTGTTGGTTTATACCATGAAGCAAAGTCGCATTTTGGATAATTAGAACAACCATAGAAAAATTTTCCTTTACGGGTTCTTTTTTCAACAATTTTGCCATCACATTTTGGACAATTACATAACTCAGTTACCACTCGTTCTTCCTTCTTAATATACTTACAAGTTGGATAGTTGGAACAAGCCGTAAATTTTCCATAACGACCATTACGGATGACTAAATCACTACCGCATTCCGGACAAATTTCTCCGGTTTTTTCAGCTTCTTTCTTTTCCATTTTGTCGAATGCTTCTTCTACACAAGGTTCAAATTTATCATAGAATTCGTGTAAGACTTTAATATTATCTTTTTTATTGTCTGCAATTTCATCCAAATCCGTTTCCATGGCACTTGTATATTCAACATTGACAATATCACTAAAGAATTCTTGTAATTTATCTGTCGTTTCAATACCAATTTCCGTTGGAATCATTTTTTTATCTTCCAATTTTACATATCCACGGTCTTTAATTGTAGATAAAATGGTAGAATACGTACTTGGTCTTCCTATTCCTAAATTTTCCATTTCTTTAATTAAACTACTTTCGGTATATCTAGGAAGGGGTTTCGTAAAATGTTGTTCTTTTACAATATCACTTGCAACAATGGTATTACTCTTATAGTTTTTAAAATCAGGCAGTAATGTATCTTTTTGTTCTTCATAATTTGCATAGATTTTTAAATATCCATCAAATAATAGAACACTACCAGTTGTTTTAAATGTATAACCATTATTTTCTAATGTAACAGAAGTGGTTTTAAATTTAGCATTGGCCATTAAAGAAGATAAAGCACGAATATAGATTAGGTTATAAAGTTTATATTCATCACTTGTTAAATACTTCTTAACACTTTCTGGTGTACGATAAATACTTGTAGGTCTAATACCTTCATGGGCATCTTGCATGGTTTTATCTTTTTTTCCTACTTTGACACTTCCAATATATTCCGGTCCAAAATTTTTCTTAATATATTCATAGGTTTCAGCTACAAAGGTAGGAGATACACGTTCAGAATCCGTACGCATGTAGGTAATTAAACCAACGGTTTCACTTCCGATATCAATACCTTCATAAAGTTTTTGAGCAACACGCATCGTTTTAGATGGTGCAAAGTTAATACGATTTGCAGCCATTCGTTGCATGGTACTCGTTTTAAAAACAGGTTTGGCACTCTTTTGCGTATCACTTTCTTTAATATCTTCTAATTTAAAAGATTTAGAAAGTTGACTTAAAATTTCATTTGCTTCCACTTCACTTTTGATTTCAATTTTTTTACCATGGTATTTTTCTAAATCAGCGGTGAATTCTTTAAAATCAGCCATAATCGTCCAATACTCTTCTGGAATAAAGGCTTCAATTTCACGTTCACGATCGACGATTAATTTTAGTGCAACACTTTGTACTCTTCCGGCACTCTTTCCTCCAGTTTTGGATTGCATTAATTTACTTAAACGAAAACCGATAATACGATCGAGTATTCTTCTTGTTTCTTGACTTTTTACTAAAGCATCATCAATCTTACGAGGATGATTCATGGCATCAATAACGACATCCTTGGTAATTTCGTTAAACACAACACGACTGTAATTGTCTTTTATATCTAACGTATCTTTTAAATGCCAAGAAATGGCTTCTCCTTCACGGTCTGGGTCGGTAGCAAGATAGACAAAACTTGCATTTTGCACATCTTTTTTTAAAGCATTAATATCTTTTGATTTTCCTTTGATTGGAATATAATTTGGTTTAAAATCATTTTCTACATCAACACCTAAACCAAATTTACCGGTTGTTGCTAAATCTCTAATATGTCCTTTACTAGAAACAACTTTGTAATCACTACCTAAATACTTCTCTATGGTTTTACTCTTAGCTGGAGATTCCACAATGACTAATTTTTTCATATTTATCCTTTCTATTGTTGTATTGGTTCCTCTACCTCTGTATCTGTATTCATACTTGTATCTGTATTCGTATTTGTTTGATATTTTTTAAGTCCATCACTTAAGTATTCAAAATAATTGGATGTAATGGCTAGATTACTCATTTTTATCATATTATTAATTTCTTTATTGTATGCAATAATTTCTTCATTTGTATACGTTTGGTCCCCAAAATAGGTCATTTTACCATTTGTAGCATCATAAGAACCAATACTGGTTTCCCAAGAACCATCTGCGAATATTACTCTATTCTTATACGTACTTGCATATTCTGGATTTAGAATATCTTCTCCAACGTATAATCTAGGGTCATAATTTAAGTTAAATAGGTTGGCAACGGTTGGAACAATATTCATATAAGAGGTATATTGGGTAAAATTCTTGCCTTCCATTTCACTATTATATATAACAAATGGTGTTTTTTCAATATTATTTCTTTCTAATGCGTGTGGAAGGACACTAGCTACATCATTATCGTGTAATCCATAAGGGTAATGGTCTCCAAATAATACGATAACCGTATCATCTAAAACACCTTTTTCTTCTAGTAGTTCTAGAAGTCTTGCTAAGGCTTTATCAAGTTCAACTAGTTTTGACATATAACGTTTTGTTCCAGTTGAATAATTCGTATCTTTAAATAAACTTAAATATTTATCTCCATATTCACTTGAGACATAGTAAGGTTGATGAGAAGTAACCGTTGTAAACCAAGTCATAAATGGTTGGGTGGTATCAATACGTTTCATGGCTTCTTCCATAAGAAGAATATCACTTGGCCATTCTTTATATTCCCAAGTAAATGGAATATTTAAATCTTGAACCCCATAATAAGCCCCACTACCCATATTTTTATGGATGGTAGAACGATAGTAATACGTTTCGGTATAGTTGTGGAAAGAACTTGTGTTATAACCAGCATCATTAAATAAACCAAAGATACTTTCGTTATATTTGTTATTTTGGTATTTATTAGCTGTACACGTTCTATAGATACTAAATAAACTAATCATACCACTCATTTCATTATTTCCGGTGGCACAAGAGTTTCTTGGAGAATAGTTATTCGAAAAACTAAATCCTTCCGTATACATTTTATAGAATGTTGGATAGTACTCAGGATTAATAAATATTTCTCCGACACTTTCCATCATAATCATAATTAAGTTTTTACCTTCAAACATACCTGTATAGTCATTTTTATCGGTAATGGTACGATTCATAAAATAACTATTTAAGGTTTTGTAGTTAGCATCGGTGGTTTCACTTGCTAATAAATTCCAAGCCGTATCATCAATGACACGAGAGTTATCCGTGATTTCTTGTTCTTCATTCGTATCGTTAAATAGAAGTGTTTCATCTTCCTTCGTTTTAAAAAGAGTTGTTTTAACATCCAAAAGACCAAAAACACTTGTTCCAAATTGGTTCACACTAATATTGGGATTTTCTGGTTTCTTAAATAAAGATTTCGTACTTTCGAGTTGTAAAGCGTTTTGCATAAAATCTAGAGATAACGTAAGATTATAGATTCCTGCTAGAACAAGAGCCGTTATAACAAATGCATACACACATTTACGATTTCTTCTTTTTTGAAATGCACTTGTTTCTTCCATATAGTAGTTTTTAAATACTTTCTTTTCAAACCTAATTTTATAAACACAATAAAGAACAAAAGGAATGAGCATAGTCCAAAAAACCGCATCAAAAGACGCAAAGTAATCTCCAATATATTCTTTTACAGCACCTAACTGACTACTCGTTCCTAAAGAAATATAAACCCCTAAAAAGTTATCAAAACCAGCTTGTAAAATGGTATAAATCGTAATGATAAAAAGAACGAGAATGCTTAGTATACGTCCTACTTTTTCCTTTACAAAACTAGTTAGAATACTTAACAATAACGAAATAATATTGCAACTTAAAAAGATTCTAAAAACCGCCCAATCAAAAATAGGCATTCCTTCTAGTATGCGAAACATGATTTCAATACAAAAGAATGGAATTAAAAAAGAGATATAATTTTTAAAACCAATATTATTCAAATACTTCTTCATTTTCTTCTTCACCTTTCCTTATTAAATCACGAACTGGCTTATATGTAAACCGATAATTTTCTAATGGACCATATTTTCTTAAACATTCTAAATGTAATTTTGTGGGATACCCTTTATGTTTGTCAAAATGATATTCAGGATATTTTTCGTGTAGTTCCATCATCATCCTGTCTCTTGTTACTTTGGCAATCACACTGGCTGCAGCAATGGATAAAGAGAGAACATCTCCATGAATAATACTCGTTGAAGGAACACTTAAATCGAGTTTCATAGCATCAATTAAAACATGTTCCGGTTTTATACTCAAATTGTTTAGGGCTTCATACATAGCTAGTTTACTCGCTTCATAAATATTCACTTCATCTATTTTTTTGGCATCAATACTGCCTATTCCAATAGCAAGAGCATCTTTTTTGATAATCTCATAAAAATATTCTCGCTTTTTTTCACTTAACTGTTTAGAATCGGTTAGTCCCTTACATTTATAATTTTTAGGAAGTATAACAGCAGCAGCAACAACAGGTCCAACTAATGGTCCTCTTCCTACTTCATCCACACCTGCTATTAAATTTATATTTTGTTTATAGAGTTCTTTTTCATATTTTAATAAATTTACTTCTACTGCCAACTTTTACACCTTCTTTAAACATTGTATCACAATTTTTTCCTTTCGCTATCAAGAATTTTCATTCCGTGTAGAAAAAAAGTAAATCACTTTTAACGGTCAAAAGTGATTCCTTTAATATATTCTAATTTAATATCATTAATAATTTTTTTACTAACTCGGTCATAATCGACTTCTCCGTGTTTGATGGCTCCAATGTTTTCTCCGATTGTTTCATAAACGGCTTCTATATCGGAAATATCAGTAATATTATAACGTTCTTTTAAAATTTCAGGATAGTATTCGTGCAGCGTATTTAGTATGTATACCGCAACGTCATCAAGCGGAAGTACTTCTTCTTTGATACTTGAAATGGCTGCTATATTATAAGCAACATTTAGTTCACTCAACTTAGGCCATAAAATACCTGGTGTATCTAAAAGGGAGATATGATAAGGAGTTTTTAACCATTTTACTTGTTTGGTTACGCCCGGAGTATTTCCAACATCTGCAACGTGTCTCCCTACCATTTTATTAATTAGAG
Organism: uncultured Bacilli bacterium; assembly: GCA_947632355.1. Classification (GTDB taxonomy): domain Bacteria; phylum Bacillota_I; class Bacilli_A; order RF39; family UBA660; genus MGBC108787. Next base: position 512 of record CANROY010000021.1, on the reverse strand, counting down.
TACTTTTACCAACATTTGGAATTCCTACAACTAGAGCATGAATTTCTTTTTCTTTCATACCTCTTTCTCCTCGTTTTAGTTGCACTTCATTCATAATCTTATACGTTTCATCTAGTATTTTTTTATAATCGCTCGCGTTATTTAAATCCACTAGCAATACTTTTGCACCTAAATTTTCGTAGTACTTTACCCATTTTTCTGTAACCTTTAAATCACATAAATCTTTTTTTGTCATAATTAAAAGTTTTGGTTTACTACGAATTAAATCATAAATATCCTTTATTTTAGAAGAATAAGGAATTCGTGCATCAATTAACTCATACACTATATCAATTAATGCATATTTTTCACTTATTAGTCTTTTGGTTTTGGCCATATGACCTGGGTACCAATTGATATTGGTTAGATTTTGTTTATTGTTCATTTTTATCACTTCCTTTGTAATACTACTTAATTAATCCACCATTACATTTTAACTCGTAAATCTTCTTATTATTTTTATAAATTATTTC
>CANROY010000020.1 GCA_947632355.1 uncultured Bacilli bacterium | reverse complement strand
TTGAAAGACCAATGGGGGGGGGGTATATTAGAAAGTAGAAAGAACCCAAAGGGACTTCAAAGGTTTAACAAAAATAAGAAACTAAAAACAATCTTTATGGGAAGTATAGTAGGAATACTAATGCTAATAGGAGGTATAAGTCTATACCGAAGTTTTGCCATGTATAAAGAAGAAAAAACATTTGATGTATTAAATGGAACAGTACCTGATTTTGTATATAAAGAATCTATATTAAATGGAGCGTATCCTGTACTCAAAAGTTCAACAGGTGCAAAACTAATACCTGTAACTATTGATGAAAAAGATGGAACAGTAAGAAAAGCAGACATAAAAGATGAGTGGTATAAATATGAAGATAAGAGATGGGCAAATGCCGTCATACTTGTAGATGGAGTGACTGAACCAAAGAATGATGAAATTATACCAGAAGAAAATATAGAAAGTTACTTTGTATGGATACCAAAATACAGATATAAACTATTTGATGAGAACATGGGAAGGTATGAAACTGCAAGTGATAAAATAGATGAAACTAAGCAAAATAAGGCAATAGAAATAGAATTTGGATTAGAAGATACAATAGATGATAAAACAAATGAGAATTACAAACAATGTAAAGCACCAGGGATATCAAGTGAGGATGGTAGTTGTGAGGTAGGTGATTGGATGACGCATCCAGCATTCACAGCATTTGAAGGTAGTAAAGGCTTTTGGGTAGGGAAGTTTGAAACTGGGTATAATCAAAATAGTGATGAAAGTTCAATAACAATTACCGTTGATGTTAATTGGACAATGGAGGGTGCACAAAAAAATATAAATAAATCATCAAAAGTAATCATAAAGCCAAATGTGTATAGTTGGAGAGAAATTAATTTAGGCAATATGTATCGTACAAGTTATGAATATCAAAGAGGCTTAGATAGTCATATGATGAAAAATACGGAATGGGGAGCCGTTGCTTATCTTTCACATTCCAAGTATGGAACATGTGAAAATAATCAATGTACTGAAGTAAGAATTAATAATAGTGCTAACAAAGTTACTGGAGTTGCGGCCATTAAACAACCTTCTTTAGGTAATGGTAAATATCAAGATTATGATGCAACAACGCCAGGTACTGATAATGATAAATCAAATGTATATCCAAGAAGTCAAAAATCAAGCACCACATTAAATAATACAGGAATTTATGATATGAGTGGAGGAGCTTTGGAATATGTAATGGGAGCAATAACTGATGCCACTAGTACAACAGAGGCAAATTTAGACAATATATTGTGGGGGTCATCCAGTTTAACTAAAGATAATATTAAAGATAAAAAATATATTGATATATATAAAAATAGCACAGATGAATATCATTTTGAAAGAAGAATCTTAGGAGATGCCACAGGAGAGATGGGACCGTTTGTAGGAAATAAAAGTTCTTACTTTGATGATTATGCCTTGTTTATTGGAAGTTCAACTTGGTTTGTCCGCAGTGGTTACTATTATTCTGGTGTTGATGCTGGTGTTTTCTGGTTTAGTCGTCATAGTGGCACGAATATAAACAATTATTCTTTCCGTATCGTTTTAACCCCACAAGGATAAAATATATACATAGAAAGGAGTTTTAGAAACAAGAACTTCTTTCTTTACTTGCATCAAAAATTTTTCTTTCATTTACTAAACAATAGGATACGTGGTAAAATAAACGCATAGGTGGTTTGTATGCAAGTCCAAATAGATGGAGAAGAAGTAGAAGTTAAAATCATTTACAAAAAAAATAAAAATATCTACTTACGTTTTGATGAGAATGGTACGTTAGTTGCTACTTGTAATCATTTGGTTCGTGAAAAAGAGATTCTAAACTTAATTGAAAAGAATCAAGAAAAAATTGCCAAAATGTATCGAAGTATGAAAAAAAATCAAAACGAAGAACGCTTTTTTCTCTATTTAGGAAAAAAATATACAATTGTCTATAATGAAAGCATTAAAGAACCTACGTTTGATGCAGATTTATTGTTTGTTAAAAATAAAAAAGCCTTAGATAAATTTTATAAAAAAGAAGTGGAAAGAATATTCACGAGTGAAGTCAATCGTATTCTACCTTATTTTTCGAATATTCCTCCCTTTACTTTAAGATTTCGCACGATGAAAACAAGGTGGGGTGTCAATAATAGAGGAAGTCATTCCATTACTTTGAATACGGAATTACTAAAAAAAGATTTAGATTTACTTGATTACGTGATTATTCATGAACTTTGCCATTTTTACGAACCAAATCATAGTGCAAGGTTTTGGCATCACGTTGAAAAGTATTATCCTAAATATAAAGAAGCAAGAAAAAGATTAAGGAGTTAAGCGTATGAAAATAGAATCAATTCATAATCCTCGTGTAAAAGAATGGTGTAAATTAAAAGAAAAAAAGTATCGTGATTTAGAAGGTTTGTTTTTAATTGAAGGAGAGCATTTACTTAAGGAAGCGAAAGAAAAAGGTGTGGTAAAAGAAATTATTTCCACGAATGAAGAATTAGAAGCAGATTTCTATGTAACCGATGCGATTATGAAAAAAATTTCCAGTCAAGTAAGTTGTGAAGAACGTATCGCCGTTTGTAAAAAGATGGAAGAACAGGAGGTGAAGTCTAAACTTCTCATTTTAGATGCCATACAAGACCCTGGAAATTTAGGTACGATGATTCGTAGTGCTGTTGCTTTTGGATTTACGGATATTATTGTAAGTTTAGATACAGTGGACGTTTATAACGAAAAAACAATACGAGCAACAGAAGGAATGCTTTTTTCTGTAAATATATTAAGAAGAGATTTAAAACCATTTTTAGAAAATATTAAAGAGGGCTATCAAATTTTTGCAACGGATGTGGTAACGGGTAAAAGTTGCAAAGAGATAGAAACAGGAGAAAAAATCGCTCTTTTAATTGGAAATGAAGGACAAGGTTTAAAAGAAGAACTAAAAAACTATGCTAATACCTATATCCATATTCCAATGCATTCTACTTGTGAATCATTAAACGCCGGGGTTGCAGCAAGTATTCTAATGTATGAAATGGGGGATTTTTAATGCGTGAATATATTTGTATTGGAAAAATTGTCAATACGCACGGAATTAAAGGAGAGCTAAGAATACTTTCGAATTTTGAACGAAAAGATTTGGTGTTTAAAACGGGGACAATCCTTTATATTGGAGAAGAAAAACAAGAAGCAGAGATTGTTACATATCGCCCTCATAAAGAATTTGATATGATTACTTTAAAGAATTATTCGAATATCAATGAAGTCTTACAATTTAAAAATAAACTTGTTTATGTAAAAAGAAGTAGCCTAAATTTAAAGAAAGAGGAATACCTCTATGAAGATTTAATCGGACTAACAGTTGTCGAAAATGAAAAAACATTAGGACAAATCCAAAAAATCGTGTATAATAAAGCCAATACATTGTTATATGTAAAAGGAAGTGTCTATTTCTATATTCCATTACAAAGTGCTTTTATTAAAAAAGTTGATTTAGAAAAAGGGATTGTAATGGTAGAAGGGGGCCAAGATTTAATGCTATGAGAATTGATATTTTAACCCTATTTCCGAAAATGTTTGATGGCTTTTTAAGTGAATCGATTGTGAAAAGAGCCATTGAAAAAAAATTGGTGGAAATTAATATTATTAATTTTAGAGATTTTTCGAAAATGAACAATCAGCAAGTTGATGATACGCCTTATGGGGGAGGAAGTGGAATGGTTTTAATGGTAGAACCTCTTGTGGATGCCATTGAACACTATAAAACAAAAGATTCAAAAGTAATCCTTCTTTGTCCTCAAGGAAAAACTTATACCCAAGAATGTGCGTATCGTCTTAGAGAAGAAAAACATATCATTTTGGTTTGTGGGCATTACGAAGGCTTTGATGAACGCATACGAGAATTTGTCGATGAAGAAATCAGTATTGGAGATTATGTTCTAACCGGTGGAGAACTTCCTTCAATGGTCATTAGTGATAGTATTATAAGACTGTTAGATGGTGTTATTAAAAAAGAAAGTTATTTAGAAGAATCGTTTACGAATCATTTACTGGATTATCCAACCTATACAAGACCTCAAGAATTTAGAGGTTTAAAAGTTCCAGAGGTCCTATTAAGTGGTAATCATGAAGAAATAGACAAATGGCGAAAAGAAGAACAACGAAAGAAAACCCAAGAAAAAAGAAAAGATTTATTAAAATAAGGTGAGTTGTATGGAATATTATGTAATTAAAAAAAGAAATAAGAATAAAAAATTAGGAAAATTTAATTTTGAAGAAAAAGGTTATGTTTTTAAACCGAATATTAAAAGTAACGGATTAATTGAGATTACGAGTTTATCGATTACGAATCCAGTGATTACCAATTCTATTTTAAAGAAAAAATGTGATAAATCTTTTCGTAAACTGGCTTCTATGATTTTAAAAGTCTTAAAAGAGGAAGATACTTCTACTGGGGAAGCTATGATTGCTTTAAATGAATTAGAAAAAGAAAAAATTGTACTACAACGAAAGTATAAAGAATATATTGAAAAAGAGGAACAAGAAAAATATTTAAAACGCATAAAAGTTTTAGAAAACGAATTAAAAGAAAAAATAATGCTGCTAAATTTACAACAAAAGAGATATTATGAAGAAAATTTAGAAAAGGGGCACAGTCGTTAAACCAATGGAAATAAAGTATTATATTGAATTTGCTAGTGAAAAAGATAAAGAATTTATAAAAAAATATAAATTGGCTTCGATTTTGGATTATGCTATTGAATTAGAAGAGAGCGAAAAACAAAAAATTATAAATTATGTAAATCAAACTATACAGAATAAAATTTCATTTTATAAAATGATAAAAATGGATGATAAAGTAATGGGTTGCTATGCTGTAGAGCCTTATCAAGATGGAGTGCTGCTTGATGAAATCTATTTAGAAAAAGAAATTCGTGGTCAAAAAATTGGTTCCACTATTTTAAAAGAAATTCTAGATGCAAATGACAAGGTTTATTTATGGGTGTATAAAGAAAATAAAAGAGCCATTCGTTTGTATGAACGATTAGGATTTCAAACCATACAAGAAACAGAAACACGTTTATTGATGGTGCATAAAAACGCAAAATAGTAAAAAAGTTTGTATATTCTTTAATTTTTTGTATTACGAATCCGTTTTGGCTTCTGTGAAATCTGTTTGATGCTATTATAAATGAGGTAAGGTGAATAAATATGGATAAATTAGAAGATAAATATATTGATTTATTACTAAAGAGGTGTGTAAATTTTAATCATTCTAAAAGTTTATTTATTAATTATCAAATAAAAACAACTTTTATAGATAAAATTGTGAAAAAAGCTAAAGAAATGGGAGTCAAAGATATATATTTAAATTATGAGGATATATCAAAAAAGCATAAAATATTAAAAGCAATTTCTTTAGAAGAAATCGATAAGCATCCTTTTTTTAATCATCAAATATGGGATACCTATGCTTTAAAAAATGCGTCTTTTTTAATACTTAAAACAGAACTTCCAAATTTAATGGAGGATGTAGCTCCAGAAAAATTAGCAAGAGCAAGTTACATAGAACGTGCTACAAAACCATTATTTAAAAAATTACAAGGTACTTTTAAAGTCCCATGGTGTATTGCTGTACTACCCAATCCTCTTTGGGCTAAAAAAATATTTCCTACTGTTACTGAGGAAGAAGCATATGCAAAACTAAAAAATAGTGTTTATTCTGCATGTATGATCAATACTGAAAATCCTATTGAAAGTTGGAATAAATTTTTAAATAAACAACAAGAGATGGTTGAAAAATTAAATAAATTACAAATAAGGAAAATGCATTATTATACTAAACTAGGAACTGATTTAGAATTAGAACTACCTTATGAATCTTTTTGGACAAGTGCAGGAGGATTAGTGGAAAATTCTATTGTCAATATGCCATCTTACGAAATTTTTACTTCACCAAACTATCATAAAACAAACGGGATAGTCTATAGTTCTAAACCACTTTCTTATAATGGGGGAGTCGTAGAAGATTTTTATTTAGAATTTAAAGATGGAAAAGTAAAAAATTATGATGCAAAAGTTGGAAAAAATTTATTAAAAGAAATTATTTCTTCAGATGAACATTCCTGCTATTTAGGAGAAGTTGCTATTGTAGAAAATACATCACCTATTTCAAATACTGGCATTGTTTTTGAAAATACTTTACTTGATGAAAATTCATCCTGTCATTTAGCATTAGGAAATGGATTTACTGAGTGTATTATAAATAGCGAAAATTTGAGTAACAATGAATTATGTAAAAGAGGAATTAATCAATCAAAAGTGCATGTAGATTTTATGATAGGAACGAATGATTGTGCTATTGAAGCAGAAACAAGAGAAGGCCCTATGTTAATTTTAAAAAATGGAGATTTTAACCTTTAAATTAAAAAAATAAAAAAAGTTTGCATATTTCTTAACTTTTTGGTATAATTAATACGCTTTTTGAAGCATGTAATCCGCTGATCAAAATGAAAATTATGATTACAGAAGATAGATTTTTATAGAAAGGATGTAGATGAGTATGGCTAATTTAGTAGACAAAATTAACGAAAAGCACATGAAACCAAACATTCCTGAATTCCGTGTTGGAGATATTGTAAGAGTTGATGTTTGGGTAAAAGAAGGTAAGAAAGAAAGAATCCAAGCCTTTGAAGGAATTGTTATTGCGAAAAAAGGTAGTGGAGTTTCTGAAACATTTTCTGTACGTAAGAAATCAGGAAGTGTAGGAGTTGTCAGAGTATTTCCAGTAAATGCTCCAACAATTGATAAAATTACCGTTGTGAAAAAAGGACTTGTCCGTCGTGCTAAACTTAACTTTATTAAAAATATGCGTAAAGAATATAAAGTTAAAGAAAGAAATAGCAGTGTGAAAAAAGAAGCATAATTGCTTTTTTTTTGCCAACCTTTCGTGTATAATAGATTTGTGAGATGATAAAAATGAAAGAAAAAATATTAAAAAATGTAAAAGAATTTATGCCCTATATTTTCATATTACTTGTTGTAATTTTGATTCGTACTTTTATTGCAACTCCAATTAAAGTAAATGGAGATTCTATGTATGATACACTTGATGGTAGTGAATTTATGATTTTAAATAAATTAGCAAAAGTCGATCGTTATGATATAGTGGTTGTAAATACTAAAGAGGAAGAATTAATTAAAAGAGTTTATGGTTTACCTGGAGAAAAGATTTCTATTGAAAAAGGAAACATCTATATTAATGATAAAAAAATAGAAGATGTATATGCCTATGGTGATACGAGTGATTATGAAAGCATTACGCTTAGCGAAGACGAATATTTTGTTTTAGGAGATAACCGTGCTGTTTCCTTAGATAGTCGTCGTATTGGGCCTGTTAAAAAAAGTCAAATCAAAGGAACAACCAACTTTATTCTTTATCCTTTTAGTCGTTTTGGAAAACTAGAAAAGTAAACTTTTTGTAAATGTAAAATTGTTGACAGAACCTATAGAGAAAAGGTATAATAACCTTACAAAAAAAATTTGTTTCTTAGAGTGTTTTTTAAATATTCAACCTGAAAAATAGAACATAAAATAAAGAAGAAAGTAGTTTAAAATGGGTGTGGTGATTGATATGGGAAAGATAAAAGAATTTTTATGTATACTGTTATTCTTATTTTTATTTCCAATTGTAGCTTATGCAAAAGATGGCATTTATTTAGAAATTGATAAAACGGATTTAAACGCCGGAGATGAAGTTGTTGTTACAGCAAGTGTTTTAGAAGATGTAAGTCTTTATGCTTTAACAGCTACTTTAAATTATGATGCTTCTGTTTTTGAAAAAATAGATGAAAATGATTTTGTTTTAAGTAATGAAAATGTATCGATTACGTATAGTGATACTACGAATAAATTTGGTATTTTAAATAAAACAGGAGAAATAAGTGGAGAATTATTTCAAATTCATCTAACGGTTAAAAATGATGCGAATGTTGGAGAGACTAATATTGTATTTACCAATATTACTTCTTCTGATGGGGAAAATAAAGAAAATTATGATAAAGCATCAATTCAAGTTTTAGTAACGCGTGATGCCAAAGAAGGAGAAGCAATTCCCAATCATCAAGTTTTTGATGCGGATGATAAAGAAGAAACTGTTCTAAAAACGATTTCGACTATGCCTTTTAGTGTTGGAATTACTGTTCTAATCTTTCTTTTGATTCTTTATATTCTATTTCAACTTAAAACGAATCATCCAAATAAAAAGAAAAAAGTAATGAATGCTCTTCGTGTTATTTTAGTTTTATTACTTGCTTTAATGATTTTATTCTTTATTGGTCATAAAAGAAGAGATATAAATAATGACGGAGAAACAACTTATGAAGATACACAAGAAATCATTAAATATTTAATTGAAATGGAAGGAACACCAAGTCCTGAAGAGGAAACAAAAGGACAAGTAGCTGCTCTTCTACCTTCTAAAAAGAATAATAGTAATAAGAATAACAGCAATAATAAGAATAAGTACGATGTCAATAATGATGGAAAAGTGGATATCAATGATGCTGGTGCTAGTGCGGAACATGTAACAGAAGAAGTTCATTATACAGTAAAATTAAGTGAAAAGGGAAATAGTTACTATCTTGAAAAAGGTTCTATTACTTTAGAATTCTATGCATCAGTGAATCCAAAAGAAACGATTAAAGAAGTAAAAGTAGATGGAACTTACTATCCTGTCGAGCAAGAAGGAGAGTATTATCGTGTTTTATTAGAGGAGACGACTGCCGGAGTTCATACGTTTAAACTAACCGATGTTCGTTTAAGTAATACCCGTGAAGTTCACACAAATTTAAGTATCACAAAAGAAATATTAAAAGATATTCCTGGTTTTACTAATGTTAATATTCATGAAAAAGAAAAAAATATTGAGTTTGAATTGGTTGATCAGGATCATGCTTTTATAAATGGAGCTGCTTATATTTATGATGGAGAAACTAAAATTGCAGAAGAAGAAGTAAGAGAGATTACTACAATTCAATTTGATTTAACAACTGACAAAATGTATCGCATAGTGGTTCTTGGTAATTATGACTTAGATAGTGATCCAAATAATGCCGCAAATTTATATGAGGATAAGGAATTATTTGTTCATACCTTTCTAGTTGGTGGAAATTATAACTTTACTTTTTCTAATTTATTACTAACCGATACTATTGAGCATCAAGAACTTCCTAAACTTACTTTTACGAGTACGAATACAAAAGCAACAAGCGTTGAAAAAGTAAATTTAACAGTAGATGGCCACGAAAAAGATTATATTATTTCAAAAATGGATCACAATGATTATGAAGTGGAATTAACAGATGCTAATTTAACAATAGGAAAACATACAGTTCAAATTAATCGTTTTGTAATGAAAACTTTAAAACAATTTGTAAATGAACAAGACTTTATACTTCCTGAAATGACGTATGAAGTTTTGAAAGATGCTCCAAAAGTTGAGAATATCAAACTTCAAGAACATTCCTATACGGAAACAAGAAAAAATGATAAAAATGAAGATGTTGAAGTCGTCATTAAAGGTGTCAATGTTCAATTTGACTTAAAAGATCAAGACAATGCTGTTTCAAATATGACAATTGCTCTAGTGGATTCTACTAATAAAATTGTGGCAACCAAAGAATTTAGTAAAGAAGAGTATAATACGTATGCACATACTAAAGAACCAATTTTCTTACAATATGCGGATAAAAACAGTTCGAATAATAATTATGGTGCTTTTACGGTAGAATTTTTAGCAGATTATACTTTGGGAGATAGACATAACTTTACCAATAAAAGTATTGGAAAACAAGATTTTTATCCAAATACGGGAGTTAAAATTACCAAAATTGATTTTGTGGATCAAGATGGAAAAGCCATTACCGATGAAAATAAGAAAGCACAAGCTAAATATGCTACCAAAGGGCAAAAAAAATATAGAATTCAATTTGAAGTAGAAACAGAAGGAATTAATAGTTATTCTAGAATGTCTGGTGTTACTATAAATGGATTAAATTATACGTTAGAAGGTGGAGCCAAAGCCATTCCTGATGAAACAGATCCAGACAATAAAAAATTAAAATTCCAATATATTTCGAATACAGCTTTTACGGTTCCTAATGAAGCTGGAATCGTGGATGTGAAAGCCAATAGAATCCAATTTGAAAATAATGGTTACTATGTAAAACAAAATGACTATTATGCAATTCCTGAAAAATCTATTCAATTTGAAGTTTTAAAAGATATACCTACGATTAAAAATTTGGAAGTACAGGAGGAGAATCCTTTAGCAAAAACAGTTACTTTTACATTTACTGTTACGAGTGAGGATGGAGCTTTTAAAAGTGGAAAGGTACAATTAGGAAATGAAACAATTGAAATTACAAACGAAGAACTTGAACATAAAAGCGTTACCTTTCATAATGTTGAACCAAATCAAATGTATGATTTACTATTTGAAGCAACCTATGATTTAGACAGCAATCTACTTGATAAAGAAAGAAATTTAAATGAAAAAATTGATGATAAAATATACCAAGTGAAATATGGCATGTTTGATAATAGTGTTTATGAAACAATTGCTATTAAAAATGGTAGTGCTATCAGTGAGGATGGAGACATCTATTTTGAAAAAATGGAACCAATAAAATTATTTTTTACCATTGATGATCTTCCAGAAAATCTAAATTTAATTCCTCAAAGAGTACTTGTAGATGGAAAAGAATATGAACTAATAAAAACAAAAGAGGGGTATACTATTCTTTTAGATGGTTATACGACTTTTGGAGAAAAAGAACTTACAATTACAAATATTATTTTTAATAATGGTAAAAATGTTACTTTAAACACACCATATAGAATAAGACCTGTAGTATTAAAAGATAGAGTCAAAATTGAAAATTATTCCTATGAAATTGGTGAAAAAGATCTAGTAATTAAATTTGATACTCTAGATTATGATAGTTCACTTATTGGAAAAGCAAAAGTAACTGTACAAGACGAAGAGGGAACTATTTTATATACAGGAACTGATTATGAGAATAATCTTGTAACTTTCCCAAAAAAGGAAAATGTTTTACGCTACTATATTTCAATTATAGGTAATTATGATCGTGATACGAATGTAACAGTAGATAGTGATAATTATGTTTCTAATGAAACATTATTAAGAGAAATTATATCATTAGAAAAAAATGCTATAGAATTAAAAGATATCTTTGATGTTAAATTATATAAAACCATTAAGGATAAGGATCAAGAACAAATAATTCTAATGGATGAAGTCGATATAGAAGACTTAAAAAATCATAAAGAGCAATATTTTGTTGAAGTTTCTATGGAAAATTTACCAAGTATTCATGCTAGAATTAAGACAATATCAGAGGAAAAGAATCATTTGTTATTAGAATTAGAATATGATTGTACTATTAACGAAGGTAGAGAAGAAACAAAAGAATTAAAAATAGAGTTTGGTGAAATAACGGATGGAATTGCTAAAAATGAAAGTCATCCAGATACATCATTTAAAGCTTTACTAGAAGATTTAGAAAAAAACAAAGATGTAACTTTAACACATGATTATGATGCAAGTTATTATAATACAGAAGGAAAAACGTATGTCCTAAATGAATATAGTGGAAAGTTAGATGGCAATGGCTATACGATTAAAAATTTAGATAAGCCTTTATTTAATAAAATTAAGAAAGGTGAAGTAAAAGATTTAGTTTTAAAGGACATTACTTTAGGTATTGAAGAACATGGAGGTCTCGCGAATAGTGCCGATAATGCTAAAATTGAAAATGTTTTAGTTGATCATTTAACCAAAACGGGAGTTAAAGATAATAGTGATGGTAAAAATGGTGGATTATTAGGAGAAGCAATTTCAAATACGGAAGTAAAAAATTGTGGAGCTAGAGATGTCTTAATTAACGGCGGAGGTTCACAACAAAACGCTGGTTTAATTGGGTATGCCAATAATCTTAAAGTTGAAAATAGTTATACAACGGGTAAAGTGGATGTATGGAATAATTTTAGTGCAGGCTTTATTGGTAATGTTCAAAATAGTACGATTAAAAATAGTTATGCTAAAGTAACTGTCAATGGCCCAATCTCTTGTGATTTTGCTTGTTCTTATGCAAATAATCAAATTACATATGAAAATAATATCTCATTAGGAACAGGTGGTAACAAAGGTTTTGCAAATGCTTATAAAAAAATAGAGAATAATTACCATTTTGTAAATACTTTAGCTAAAGATATACAAGAAGGAATAATAGATATTACGAAAGAAGAAGTAAATGCCGATTTATTTACTAGAGCTCATTTTGATCCAACGATATGGCGTTTAGAAAATATTCAATATGATAATACGCCAATACTCAAAAATGAAAAAATTACAGAGTTATATGATACGAATAACGTAAATTTTGAAGAAGAAAAAGTCAATCTATATAATAACTTAATGAAATTAATGCCTTATTATGATGGAGAAAGAATACTTGAAATTGCTAAAAATGTTCAGGATGCAAACTTATTACATAATCAGATTGTCAATATTGTGCCGGTAGAAGCAAATGGAAAACTCGTAACCTATTTAACAAGTGATAATGTCAAAAAAATCAGTAAAATTAAAATTATTTATAAAGATAGAACCAAGGTAGAATATGATGTTCTTTATGATAATACGTATGATTTAGTGGCAAGTTATCGTATTCCAGATTTAAAAATAGATTATAATTTTAAGAATTATATTCTAGATACAAATTCTCAAATTGAAAACAATTTAACAAACTATTTAATGAAATTGGATTATACTAATAATTTAGATACGTTAACCTCTACAGTAGATAGTAGACTTTATAGAGATTTTTATAATGAAACCACTCGTAAAGACTTAAGAGAATTTGTTTTAAAATTTTTAAGCAATAGTAATTTTGCTAGTACAACAAATGATCAAACCATCAATAATTATCTAGAAAGAGAAGTCAAACAAGATAAAAAAATAGAAAAAGTATTATATATGTATAATTACTTTAAACGTTTCTATAGTTTAGACATTGATGGCTTGGATATAAGTGATTTTATGCTATTTAATTTATCTGATTTTGATTCTTCTTTAACACCACTTAAAATTGCTGAATTATTCTTACAAGATGGCAATAATTTTAGTACAGGAAATACAAATAATAAATATATTTCTGTTTTAAGTGGCTATACAAAATTAAATAATATTGCGGATTTATTAGAATATTTAGTTACAGGTTTAAGCAATCATAAAATGGATGAATGGGTATCTTCACAATTTAAGGGACACTTAGTCGAAATAGCGGTTTCAAATCATCCAGAAGTACAATATACTTTATGGGATCACTTAAGTACTCCAGATAAAGGGAAAGGGGATACAAGTTATACGGTTTATAATTATATTTTACCAATTCTAACATTACCTAAAAATGCTGCTTATATTATTTCAACACCAGTTCAATTTATAATTGGTGCCCAAAGAAGTTATATTGAAAATCCTGATGATATTTATGAGCAATCTATTTTACAACGAAGAATAGCAAGTTATGCTACTCGAATGGCCGACTATTTTGATACAGCTTACAAAATATTACAAGATGAAACTTTATTTAATAATATTCATACGTATCAAATAGATAAACGTTATGCTTATGATACGAATGGTGCTTTAGTTTATCAACAACAATTAGTAACCGAAGAACCATTCCATAAAAACTTTAGTGAAGCCGTTGGACGTTGGAATACAAGTGATGGGAATGCAGCAGTTGCCTATGGAGATCGTATTGAATGGAACGCAGAAGGGTTAATGGATGGCTATATTGATCCTGTACTTGCTAAGGAATTAGGTAAAGAATTACAAGAGTATACGTATCATACTTGGAGTCATGAATCGGCTCATAATATTGATGCAAGATTATTCTTAGGAGATAATGGTAGAAGATTTGATGCCGGTGGAGAAGACTACGCCGATAGTAACTTAATGCAAAGTTTTGGAATAAATGATATTGTCATGAATTTATCTGTACATTATCCAAAAAATACCCAAATTGGTTCCAACTGGGATCCGGAAAGAATTAATACGACAACTAAAATACAGGATTTTTATAGTAAAGTATTCCAAACAATCTATGTAATGGATTATTTAGAAGCACAAGCTTTCTTACAATTAAATGCGGATGAAAAAGCTGTAACAGGAATTGTAGTTTCTTATCCAAATATGAACAAACAATTTGAATTGGTTCCAAATACGACAAATCAATATACTGGAAAAACGTATATTGAAGATGAATTTGCTCAATATCGTGCTTATCAAACAACGCAATGGGAACAAAAAGATTCTGAATATTGGGAAAAACTTACATTAACGAGTATTGATGATTTAGTCGATCATAAAATTATGCTTTATCCGGGTGTTTATAAATTAGCAACTCGAGGATCCAATTCTTATGGAGGAGAAGGGTTAAATACAGTTCATTGGTATCAACCAAATAATCCATATGGAAGACCTGATTCTTATGCTTTAAAATGGAATGCCTATGAAATGTTAGGATATGCTGGTTATAAAGATGGTTATATAGAATACAATAGTAATATTCATTCTACTAAAAAAGAAATCTATAAAAATTTATCTAAACCGAGTGAAGGCAAGAGTACAGTAGATTATAAAACGGATACGATGGCTCTTAAAAAAATCACAGGCTTTGAAGATTATGATACTTATAAAAAACATAGATTTGCAGAAGTAAAAGATAAACTAAAATATTTAAATAGTGCTATCAATGCCAATCTTTATGTTCAAAAATTCTATGATGCTTTAGTTTTAGATGCTCAAAATATGAAAATCAATGTTGAAAATCGTTTAAAAAATAATCCAAATTGTTTAAAAGAATATTGGTGTAGTCGTTATCTTGCTAATGATAGAGGATATCCTGAAAGTACAAAAGTAAGACAAGAAATTTATTACAAATTAAAGGAAATTACGGATGACTTTAGAGGAGAAATTTATTCGACTACTGTACAACAACAAATAGGTGATTTTCAAGTTAAGAAAACAGAATCTAAAGTGGATGAGGAAAGATAATACAATCAAAAACGTATTATCTTTTTTTTGAAAAATAAAATATGGTATGCTATAGTAAAGAAGTAGATCTAGTAGAAATGGAGATAATGCATGAAAATAGAAGATTTAAAAATAGAGTATGATAAATTGCAAATGCAATATGGTGCAAAAGAATTAGATTCTATTTATAATGGTGGATGTGAAAAAAATCCCGATATTTGTTTTGTTTTTATGAATCCTACAGGTAAAAATATTGCTAGTGCTAAATCTTGGAAAGGAAGAAAATCTCCTTGGCTTGGAACAAAAAATATATGGAAATTATTTTATCAAGTCCATTTATTAAGTGAAGAGGTATTTCATGAGATTCAAAAAAGGAAACCAAATGAATGGGATTACGCATTTTGTGATTTTGTTTATGATGAAATAACGAATAAGAAACTCTTTATTACCAATTTAGGAAAATGTACACAAGTAGATGCTAGGCCTTTATCTGACGATGTTTTAAAACAATATCTTGCTTTATTATTTCAAGAAATAGATATTATAAAACCTAAAGTAATCATTACCTTTGGTAATCAAGTAAGTTCTATTATTTTGAACAAAAAGATTTCTGTTTCTGAAAATAGAAGGGTTTGCCATAAACTTAAAATTAATAAACATACCTATAACGTATATCCTGTTTATTATCCAGTTGGTAATGGTATATTTAATATGGATAAAGCAATAGAAGATATTAATTGGATTGTAGAAAATGAAATAGGAAATAAGAAGTATTTGGAATAATGATTTGTTTCAAACTTTGATAAGTTTCTTGAATATGATAAAATACTAAAAATACGTGTTAACTTTTTAAGAAATATATAGATTGGGGATGAGAAAATGGGCAAATTAGAAGAACAAAATAATTTATTAATATATAAAAACAAAGATGGTAATGTAGTTGTTGATGCAATTTATAAAGATGAAACTTTATGGCTTACCCAAAAAGGAATGGCAAAAGTTTTTGATGTTGGAGTACCAGCAATTTCTAAACATCTAAGGAATATTTTTGAAAGTGAAGAATTAATAAAAGAAGCAGTTGTTTCCAAAATGGAAATAACTGCTGAGGATAATAAAAGATATATTACTGATATTTATAATTTAGATGCAATAATTGCAGTAGGGTATCGAGTAAATTCTAAAAAAGCAACTGAATTTAGAATTTGGGCAACTAAAATACTAAAAGAATATATGATAAAGGGTTTTGCTTTAAATGATGAAAGATTTATAAATGGAAATAAATTTAGTACGCAATACTTTGATGAATTATTAGAAAGAATTAAAACCATTAGAGTAAGTGAAAGAATTTCTTATCAAAAAATAACGGATTTATTTATTGCAACAGCATCCGATTATAATCCTAAGGCGGAAGAAGCCTATACATTTTTTAAAATTGTGCAAAACAAATTGCATTATGCGATAACTGGTCACACTGCTGCTGAATTAATCTATACACGGGCTAATGCTAATATGGAAAATATGGGGCTTACGAATTGGAAAAATAGTCCTGATGGTTTAATATATAAATATGATGTTTCTATAGCTAAAAACTATTTAAACGAAGAAGAATTAAATAAATTAAATCGTTTGACAATAGCATTTTTGGATTATGCTGAAGATATGGCTTATGAACATAAAGTAATGACTATGAAGGATTGGATAAATACAACAGATAAATTATTAAAATTTAGAGAAAAAAATATTTTGACCCATTCTGGTAAAATCACTCATAAAGAAGCCGTTGATAAAGCAGAGAGTGAATATGAAAAATATAGAGTAATTCAAGATCAGAAATATATATCTTCGATGGATGAATTTTATAAGAAATATCTTAAAGAAAGCAGTGAACAGTAGGACTAATCAACAATATTAAACCAATAATTGGTTAGTGGTATATAAAACAATTTGTAAGTTTTTATTGAATAAGGAAATCTTTAAGTGAATTTTTACATATTTAAGAAAAATAATTAGTCGACAGTGTCGACTGAACTATCTGGGACCATTTACAAAAACTAATTAGAACAATATATAGAAAATATTATGATAATTATAGTAGAAGTGAGGATATTATGAAAATAGAGAAATTTAGTAATTTGTTAAGAGAACTACAAAAGTGTGATAGTTGTACAAATTTATGTGAAGAACAATCATTAATAAATATATACAATGATTATATTTTTTGTACTAATATCCCATCAATTTGGACTGATTGGTTTAATAGGCTTAGCTCTGAATTAATGATAATTGGACAAGATTGGGGACCATACTCTGATATGAAAAAATTAAATAATTTATTAAAAAAGGATAGGTCAAATTGGAAAGAACTAATAGAGTCTGAAAAAAGCAAGACTAAAAAAATTTTAGATGAATATATTAAAAAATCATCAAATAATAGATATAATATAGATAATATTTTTGTTACCAATGCAATAATGTGTGCAAGAAAAGGAAATAATTATCGTGGAAGTAATATTAACTTGAAAAAGTCTACTATTAATTGTTCTAAATATTTATTAAAGCAGATTGAAATTGTAAATCCTAAGGTTATTTTAACATTAGGATATTATCCATTATTGTCTTTATCAAACCTATTTAACTTTAAGATTTATGACACTTTAAAAAAGACAATAGAAAATTTTCCAGAAATAAAAGTTAAGAATTATGTTATAATTCCTTTATATCATCCTGTTGCTCAGATTAAAAAAGAAGAACAAATGGAACAGTATAGAAGAATCTGGAAATATATAAAGTAATGATAAGAAAATAAGGCATTAAACCATATATAATTTTAAAAGAAAGGAGTGATTTTATGGTGAATAAAAAAGAAAATAAAATAGTGAATAAAGGTATAAATGATAAATATAGTGATAATACTTTTGATAGTATAAAACATTTAGATGAACATGGAAATGAATATTGGTATGCTAGGGAACTTTCAAAGGTATTAGAATATAGTGATTGGTGCAACTTTTTAAAAGTTTTAAATAAAGCAAAAGTGGATTGTAAAAACTTAGGATTTAATGTAAATGAACAACTTGTTGAAGTCAACAAGTTGTCGAGACTGTTGATGATATTTTTAAAAACAAAAGACGAAAATACAGTAATGAAAGAATATTAGATTTTATTATGAAAGTAAAGAATCCTTATATATTTAAGGTAAATGGCAAATTAGTAAGAATGGGTTTTTCTGATACAGATAAAACAGCAGAAGATTGTTTAACTGGAGTCTTAATGAATTTAAATAGATAAGTTTTGATTAAAAAAATGAAGGGATGAAATTATGGAGATAAAAGAAGTATTTGTTAATGATTATTTAATTAAATCAAATTTACCATCCAGTGATTATGTAATTAATCCATATGTTGGATGTTCTCATGGATGCAGATACTGCTATG
>CANROY010000019.1 GCA_947632355.1 uncultured Bacilli bacterium | reverse complement strand
ACAAATTCACGTATTTATCAACATCAAAAAATAAGAGATTTTTTATTTTTCTCTTATTTTAGCTGTGAATAGTAACATATTTTTAAATCTTCAATATTATGCTTTAAAATCTCTAACAAATTCTTTGCAAGCTTATATGCTTCTTCATCTTCTTCATTATAACCATTCATACATTTTTCTAACTTCGTAATGCCTTTGGTTGTTCCATCAATCATCATCTTCGCAATTTCTTCATCACTACTATTTTTCATAAGTTTGGCTTCACTCATCATTTTACTGTTCATCTTCACCATGAGTCCTAATTCTTTTTCCTTGGCACCATAAGATGTTAAAATACGTTCACTTTCTCTTAAGAGTTCATCGTATTCATTTTTTTGATGTTCTAAAAGTTCTCGAAATTTAGATTTTTTCGTTTTATCAATGACATCATTAATGCCAATAACACCCATTTCAACAATTTTATAAATATCGTTTAGAAAGTTTATATTTTTATTTTCTTTCATAAAAAATCACCCATTACTAGTATGGATGATAAATAAGAATTTATACTTCTTGGACAACAGCAATAATCATTGGTTTACATTCTGTTTCTTCATATAAATAATTACTTAATTCGGTACGAATTTCCGTTTTGATTTTATTAAAGTCAACAAAATTATCGACAATATTACGAGTAATGACTTCTTCTGAAATACGTTTGATCTCATGAATAATCTCTTTCGAATCTTTTACATAGATAAATCCTCTTGTGGTTACTTCAGGACCAACAAGTAATGTTTTTGTTTTCTTACTTAAAGTAGCACTAATTAAAACAATACCATTTTCACTTAACATTTCACGGTCTTTAATAACAAGTTCTCCTACATCATCACTTGATTTTCCATCAATTAAGCATTCGTTTACTTTTACACGTTCCGTTGTTTCTTTTAATACCCCATCTTCTAAAGTAACAACATCCCCATTTTGTTTTAAAATAATATTTTCTTTTGGAATTCCTAAAGAACTAGCCAAATCAGCATTTAAAACTAAATAACGATATTCTCCTTTAACAGGCATATAGTATTTGGGATTTGTGAGTTTTAACATAAGCATTAAGTCTTCACTTGATGCATGATGTAAAATCGTCTTCTCTTTTGGTAAAGAAATAATACGACAACCAAACATGGCAAGTTCATTTTCAATTTTGACAAGTAGTTTTTCATTACTATCGTATCTTGGTTCTGCAAAAATAACCGTATCACTTGGTTTTAAAGAAATATAACGGTCATACCCACTCATGACTTTACTAATGGATGCATATGGATTTTCTTTATCTTCACAAAGTAACAAAATAGCATCTTCATCTTCAATATTGGATAAATCTCCTAAAAGGTCATCTGGAAAAGAAAGATATCCTTCCTTTTTACCGAATGCCACTACATTTTGTAACGTTTTTCCCATTAAAACGACTTTACGATGCTTATTTAAAGCACTATTAAAAATATCTTGAATTGTATAAAGATGGGTTGGTAACACTAAGTATAAAAGACGTTTTTCATATTTATTTACAATATCTTTAAAGAAATCTTCCAAACGATGATTAGGAGATGTATGGCCAGGTCGATCAGAGAAAGTCGATTCCGAAAGCAAACACAAAACGCCTTGTTTTCCAACATAGGCAATACGACCTAAATCCATATCATAATGTCCTGTCATTTTAGCATCAATAATGAAATCTCCAGTATAGCAAATGGCACCATCTTTCGTGTTAATCACATACATAACTGCATCAGGACAACTATGAGAAACAGTTATCGGAAATAGACTAACACTACCAAAATTTAATTTTTTATGAGGAGTAATCTCCATAATATTTTTTTCAGGTACTCCGGAATTCATAAGTTCATATTTGGTAAACTTCGTTGCAAACAAACGAATATTAGGGATATTTTTAACTAAATCAGCAGCAGCACCCATATTTTCATAGTGACCATGCGTAATAAAGACACCTTTTACTCTTTTTTGATTTTTAATTAAATACTCAAAATCTGGAATAATATAATCAATTCCTAGCATATTTCCTGTTGCGTACTTTAGTCCACAATCAAAAACAAATATACTTTTATCGATTTCAACAACATAGGTGTTTTTGCCATTTTCATCTAATCCACCCAAACTAAAAATTTTTATTTTACTCATAAATAAATCTCTTCTTTCTACAATATAAATTTTAAAAGTTTTTGAAAAGCAAATTCATTATAGCAAAAAAAAAAAGGCTTTTCAAGTTTTATAGAAAAAGAAACCATACGTATAAAAATTTTTACATATGTAAATAGTTTGCATCTTTGGAAAGTCCGGGCATGGTTAAAACATTACCAAAATAAATAGTTATAAAGCCTGCTCCACTAAAAAGTTTTATATCATTTACTGTCATCGTAAAATCTTTGGGATAGCCTAGAACTTTAGCATTATCGGTAATGGAATATTGCGTTTTACAAATACAAATAGGTAAATCTTTAAATTTGCTTTGTTTAATTCTTTCTAATTTTTCTAATGCCTTGTCTGTATAAATAATTTCTTTTGCACCATAATGTTTTTTACAAAATTTTTCTATTTTATCTTGCAAGGTATCTGTAACATTATAGGAAAAATGGATTGGTTTTGACGTCTCACTTGCTAAAGCAACAATCTTTTCTGCTGCGTCTAAAGAGCCAATACTTCCATCTAAGTAGCCGGTACTTATGCTAAATGGACACTTTAAATTTGCCACATCATTTTGTACAAAAGCAATTTCACTATCTAAATCGGTATCGTGCTTATTTAACACAACAAGGAGTTGATTGGTATACTTTTGCATATTTTCTATATGGTAGTGTAAATGCTCTATTCCTTTTTCTAAACTTCCTTCCCCATTGTGTTTTAAACTTTGAATGGTTGTATTTAAAACGACTACGTCTGGTTGTAAATTTTGATCTTGACGTACCAGTAAATCATAAAATTTTAAAGCCCCCATATCACTACCAAATCCTGCTTCTATAATCGTATAAGAAAAGTTTGTTAAGGCATACAAAGTAGATGTAATACTATTCGTTCCATGAGCAATATTTGCAAAAGGTCCACCGTGAACTAATGCTAAGTTGTTTTCACTTGTCTTAACGAAATTTGGTTTTAAAGCATCTTTAAGTAGTAAGAATAAAGCATTCACACAACCTAAATCTTTGGCAAATACTTCCCGTTCATCAAAGGTATAGCCAACTAAAATATTACCAAGTCGTCTTTTTAAATCCTCTTCACTTGTACTTAAACATAATATAGCCATCACTTCAGAAGCCGTAGAAATCGTAAAATGTGTAGTAACCCCATTAATGATTACCTCACGTAAACTACGGTCATTTAAATCTAAACATCGTTCATGTGTAATTCGATTTGGATTTATATTTAATTCATTTCCTTGATAAATGTGATTATCAATAATGGCAGAAAGTAAGTTATTAGCCGTTGTAACGGCGTGAATATCTCCCGTAAAATGTAGGTTTATAGCTTCTTCAGGTAAAACTTTAGCACGTCCTCCTCCACAAGCACCTCCTTTTACACCAAAAACAGGTCCTAAAGAAGGTTCACGAAGAGCAACAATGGAATTGTATCCTAAACGTTCTAGGGCATCATTTAAACTAATAGCAAGCGTTGTTTTTCCTTCACCATATTTGGTTGGAGACGTACTCGTAACTAAAACAAGTTTTCCGTTTTTCTTCGTTGGTTTAAGCGTTTTTACTTTGGCAATCTCATCCCCATAAAAGAAAAAATTTTCTTCTAAAAAATCCTTCTTTTTTAAAATTTCTTTTAAATTCATATGGCATCCCCTTTTCTATGGAATTAAAATGGCATTTTCATATTCCCAGAACTTACCATTTTCATCATTTTTTTCATTTCCTCAAATTGTTTTAAAAGGCGATTGACTTCTTCAACACTTCTGCCACTTCCTTTGGCAATTCTTTGTTTACGAGTGGCTTTTAAGCAATCCGGATTATGTCTTTCATATGGCGTCATGGAAAGAATAATGGCTTCGATATGGGCCATATCTTTCGGGTCAATGCTAATATTGTTGATGCCCATTTTTCTGGCTTGTGGAAGCATTTTTAAAATATTTTCCAGTGGACCTAACTTCTTAATTTGCTTTAATGTCGTTAAGAAATCTTCTAAATCAAATGTTCCTTTTTTCATTTTTCTAGCTGTATCTAAAGCCTCTTCTTCACTTATGACATTTTCTACTTTATCTGCAATGGATAAAATATCTCCCATATCTAAGATACGATTTGCCATACGTTCTGGATAGAATTCACTTAAACCATCTAATTTTTCACTATCTCCGACAAATTTAATGGGAATATTGGTTAAGTGTCTTACAGATAGTGCAACACCACCTTTCGTGTTTCCATCTAATTTCGTAAGAATGGTTCCGGTAAGTTTTAAAGAATCATTAAATCCATTGATGACATTAATTGCATCTTGTCCCATCATCGCATCCAAAACTAAAATGGTTTCTTCAGGATGAGCAAATTCCGTAATATCTTTTAATTCTTGCATGAGTTTTTCATCAATTTGTAAACGTCCTGCGGTATCGATCAGGATATAATCTTTTTTATTTTCTTTGGCGTAAACAAGAGCATCCTCTACAATTTTAACCGGATTTTCTTTTCCTTCGGTGAAAACATCAATATCAAGACTTTTTCCAATCGTTTCTAGTTGTTCGATTGCAGCAGGTCTATAGATATCACAAGCAACAAGTAAAGGATTTTTAGCGTGTTTCTTTCTTAAGAAGTTGGCTAACTTCCCTGCCGTTGTTGTTTTACCACTACCTTGTAAACCGACCAACATTAAAATCGTCGGATTTTTACTCATTTCTAAAGGAACATAATCTCCTCCTAGTAAAGAAACAAGTTCATCTTTTACAAGTTTTATAAAAAGTTCATCCGGTTTTAAACTTTTTCCCACTTCTGCACCTATTGCTTGTTCCTTAATATGACTAATAAATTCTTTTGCAACAACATAGTTGACATCAGCTTCTAAAAGAGCCATTCTTATTTCTCGTAAAGCGTCCGTTATATTTTCTTCGGTAATACGACCCATTCCACGAATATTTTTAATGGCATTCGAAAGACGATCTCCCATATATTCAAACATATCTCTTCACCTTTTCTATTTTAGTATTTGTTGTATTTTTTCTTTTATTTTTTCTTCTTTTATTTCCTCTGCTAGTTTTAAAAGAGCTTGTTCTTTTTCATAAAAATGTAAAGTCTCTTCATAGTGATCTAACTTTTTATGAATGGTTGAAAGTGCTGTACCAATGGCCGTTTTACTTACCCCTTTAATATCCGCAATTTCTTGTAAAGACAAGTCTTCTACCACGGAAAGTGTAAAAATTTCTTTTTCACGGTCATTTAACAAATCCCCATAAATATCAAATAAAAGATTGTAATAAATATGATTTTCTACTTCTTTCATCTTACATCATATCCTTAAATAAACCATAGATATAGTCTTCAATATCGAAGGTTTGTAAATCGGTCATTTTTTCCCCAAGCCCAACAAACTTAACCGGTAAATCCACTTCTTCTTTGATAGCAAGCACTATACCACCTTTGGCAGTTCCATCTAATTTGGTTAGAACAATCCCCGTAATATTCGTGATTTCTTTAAAAGACTTGGCTTGTAAAATTCCATTTTGACCGGTTGATGCATCAATCACAAGTAATGTTTCGTGAGGAGCACCCGGGATAATACGATCGATTACTTTATTCATCTTTTCAAGTTCTTTCATTAAATTTACTTTGTTTTGTAATCTTCCTGCGGTATCAATTAAAACAATATCGGCATTTTCCTCTTTTGCCATTTCAAGGCCATCATAGATAACACCGGCAGGATCAATATTTTCTTTTCCGTAAAATAAACTATCCGTTTTCTCGGCCCAAATTTTTAATTGCTCATAAGCTCCTGCTCGAAATGTATCTCCAGCAATCATCATCACTTTTTTCCCCATATTTTTATACTTATAGGCAAGTTTTGCAATTGTCGTTGTTTTACCAACACCATTTACCCCAACCATTAAAATAACCGTTGGTCCTTCATCTTGTACGTTTACTTTGGTACTTAAACTTTCATTATTAACATAGATAATAAAAAGTTCATCCACAATAACTTCCATTAAATACTTTGTATCCACAATATTTTCCTTTTTCACTCTATCTCTTAAACGGTCCATAAATTTAAATACGGTATTCACACCAATATCTGCAGAAATTAAGACATCTTCTAATTCATCAAAATAAGCATCACTCACCCTTGTATATTTAATGCCAAGTAAACTTAATTTTGAAACAAATTCTTCTCTTGTCTTTTCTAATCCTTTATCATAAACTTCAATAACCTCTTCTTTTTCTTCTGTACTTTTTTTACTAACGATATTTTTAATTTTATCAAATAATCCCATCGTGTAACCCTCCTTTACTTGTTACAAACTTCATCACTAACGTAAGCTTTGTATTCGCTATATTCTCCTGAATTATAACGATAAATAATTACAACATCCGAATTATTACAAAAACCTCGTTTATCTTCAAAAACACCTGCTTTTTTTACCTCTTCTACTGTTACTCTTTGTATACATGTAGCATTACTAGAAGCATTTAGATTTGTAATATTGTTATTCAGCATTTCTTCTGAAAAAATTGGATCACATTTTTCTAAATGCAAATGGTCCATACTATAGGTCAAAGCAGATTCTTTTAAGTTATTTCTTACTTCACTTGCCATTTTTTTTCGTGAATTATTGACAACATTAATAACACTACTACTCGCAATCGTAATAATAATGGCAAGGACAACAATCACAGCAAGTAATTCTACTATTGTAAAACCATTTTTTTTCTTTTGCATAATTTTTCACCTAAAGAAATTATACCATAGAAACAGTAGACAAACCATAGAAAATGCGTTATAATGATGATTAGTTAAAAAACTTATTTTATTTATGAAAGGAAAATTAGTATGAAAGAAGATAGTACAAGTACGTCTATCACGGCTTTAGGTGGTTTAGGCGAAGTTGGTAAAAATATGTATGTGGTTACCCACAAAGACGAAATCTTAATTATTGATGCTGGAGTTATGTTTCCAACCGAAGATTTATTAGGTGTTGATGCCGTTATTCAAGATTATACGTATCTAAAGCAAAATGAAGAAAAGATTGTTGGACTTGTCATTACCCACGGACACGAAGACCATATTGGAGGCATTCCTTACCTTTTACAAAGCCTTCGTATTCCAAAAATCTATGCGGCGAAGATTGCAGCTGACTTAATTAATAAAAAGTTAGTGGAACATAACCAAACCTATCAAAGTGTAGAAATTATTAACAGTGATACGAAAATTAAAACGAAATATTTTGAAGTGGAATTTGTAAACACGACCCACTCTATTCCGGATTCTTATGCACTTGCAATCCATACACCAAATGGAACCATTTTTGAAACCGGAGATTTTAAATTCGATTTAACACCAATTGGACCGGTTGCTGACTTACATAAAATGGCAGAAATTAGTAAACGTGGTGTTAAAATTTTAATGAGTGATAGTACCAATGCGTTATCTCCTGGTTTTTCGACAAGTGAAAATGTTGTAGATGAAGCCTTAGAAAATATTATTAATAAACATCCTGCTCGTATTATTATTGCGACATTTGCTTCTAATATATATCGTATTAAACATATTGCAGAAACTTGTAAAAAACATAATCGTAAAATCGTGGTGTTTGGTCGTTCTATGGAAACCATTGTTGAACTTGCTTTAAATAATGGCCTTATTGAAGACAAAACGATATTCGTTGATTTTAATCAAACAAAATCTTTAAAGAAAAATGAAATTTGTATTTTATGTACTGGTTCCCAAGGAGAACCCCTTGCTGCTTTATCTAGGATTGCGAATGGCATACATAAACAAATTACGCTCCAACCGGATGATTTGGTTGTATTCTCTTCCAATCCAATTCCCGGTAATGCAAGTAGTGTCAATCGTGTAATTAATAAATTGTATCTAAAAGGTGTAAAAGTATTTACGAATAGTGAATTTAGCGATATCCACGCTTCAGGCCACGGAAAACAAGAAGAACAAAAATTAATGTTACGTTTAATTAAACCAGAATACTTTATGCCTTGTCATGGAGAATATAGAATGCTTAAAAAACATGCAGAACTTGGAGAAGCTTGTGGAATTCCAAAAGAAAATATCTTTATTTGTAAAAATGGAGATACGGTCATATTAGATAAAAATGGAGCACACAAAGGAGAACCTGTTCAAGCCGGAGATGTTTATGTTGATGGCTCTCGTATCGGAGATATTGGTAGTGTTGTAATAAAAGATAGAAAACTGATGAGTAACGATGGTATTTTACTTACCATATTAAATATTAATCCATTTACAAAGAAATTATTAATTAAACCCAATGTCACAACAAGAGGATTTGTTATGGTCAATGAAAATAGTGAACTGATTAACCAAATTGAAAGAAAAGTCACTTCTATTGTCAATCATACGTTAGAAAATAATACGTATAGTTATACGGATTTAAGAAATCAAATTATTTTAGAATTACATCCATTTATTAATGAACTAACTGGAAGACATCCAATTATCTTACCGGTCATTATGGAAGTAAAAAACAACGAATAAAAAAATTCAACTTTTCATTGAGTTGGATTTTTTATTTTCTATACAAACTGATAAAAAATTTTTAAAAATAGCATTCATATTTTCATCGATTTTATAAAGACTTTCGGGATGAAATTGAACACCGACATAAAAAGTCTTATGTTTATCCTCTACTATTTCATCAACGCCATCTATTGCTTGTGCCGTAATTTTTAAAGGACCTGTATCCAAAGAATATCTTTTATGTCTTGAATTGACCATTATTTCTTCACTACCTATTAGTTTGTAAGCATATGAATCTTTAGAAATTTTAATCGAATGGACATATTGTTCTTCTTTATTATGTTTATTATTTGGAAGTGTTCCAATTTTTCCCCCTACAGCACGTACCATATTATGTTTCCCAGCACAAATTCCAAGAATAGGAATATCATACTCATAACAATATTTAGCAATAAAACACTCATATTCATCAACAAAACCTCCACCTTGCAAAAGAATTCCATCACAAAGAGCAATTTGGTCATAAAAATTATGCTTTTCTGTCGTTGTTAATTGATCTTGCCAATTATCTCTTGCCACAATTTTATCTTTGTTGGGTGGAAGAATACCAATAGCAATTCCACCATTATCAAAGATAGCTTGTTCCACTTCATCTCTTATAAATGTTTCTAATCGTTTGCCACTTGTTTTATAATGTTTTGCGACTATTCCTATTATCGGTTTCATACTAAAAACTCCTATTTCCTTTAAAAAAGAAGCTTTATTTGGCTTCTTCTTGGGCTCTTGTTTCACGAATAACGGTAACTTTAATGGTTCCTGGATATTGCATCTCAGATTCAATTTTTTCTTTAATATCACGTGCCATTTTAAAACTATTCGTATCATCAATTTCGTCTGGTTTTACCATTACACGTATTTCACGACCGGCTTGCATAGCATACGCTTTATCGACACCTTCAAAAGAATTACCAATCTCTTCAAGTTGTTCTAATCTCTTAATGTAATTTTCTAATGAATCGTTTCGTGCTCCTGGTCTTGCTGCAGATAGTGTATCTGCAATTTGTACTAATACAGAAATAACACTTGTTTGGGTTTCATCTCCATGATGTGAAGCAATTGCATTTAAAACGACATCATCTTCCTTGTATTTTTTAGCAATATCAAGTCCTATTTCAACGTGAGACCCTTCCATTTCAAAATCAATAGATTTACCAATATCGTGTAGTAAACCGGCTCTCTTAGCAAGATTTACATTTTCTCCTAATTCTCCTGCCATAAGTCCTGTAAGATTTGCGACTTCTATTGAATGTTGTAAAGCGTTTTGTCCATAACTGGTTCTAAAATGTAATTTACCAATTAAATGTACTAAATCCGCATCTACATTGGTTAAACCAAGTTTATATAAGGCATCTTGACCCATTTCGGTAATCTTATTATTGATATCCTTTGAAACTTTATCATAGACTTCTTCAATACGAGATGGATGAATTCTTCCATCTTTAATTAAAGTTTCAATCGTTATCTTCGCAATTTCTCTACGTAATGGATCAAAACTAGAGATAACAATTGCTTCAGGTGTATCATCAATAATTAAATCCACACCCGTAACAGACTCAATGGTTCGAATATTTCTTCCTTCTCTACCAATTAAACGACCTTTCATCTCATCACTCGGTAAAGTAATGGTACTTACTGTTTGTTCACTGGCAACATCTTCTGAATAACGTTGCATACTCGATACAATTAAGTCTCTAGCTTTTTCATTTGCAACTAATTTTGCTTCACTTTCTTTTTCTTTAATATAGTTTGTAATTTCTAAAGACATATCCTCTTCTACACGTTTCATAATCATTTCACGTGCTTTATCACGAGAAAATTTAGAAATTGTTTCTAGTTGTTGCATTTCTTCTTTTAACATTTCATCCATTTTGGCTTCTTTTTCTTGTAATTCTTTTTGCTTGGCTCCTAAATTATTATCACGCTCATCTAATAGAGCATCTCTTTTTTGTAACATTTCCTCTCGTTTATCTAAGTTGGTTTCTCTTTGCATTAAACGAGATTCTGAATCTTTCATTTCTTCTTTTTTTTGTTTAATCTCTTTATCGGCTTCTTGTTTTAAACGATACGTTTCCTCTTTTAATTCAAGTAACGCATCTCTTTTATGTTTATCTGCCTCTTTTTTTGCATCTTCTAATAATTTTTCGGCCTTTTTTGAAGCATTTACATTTTTCATAGCATCTATTATAAAAATAAGTATTGCTCCAATAATAATTCCAATCATCAAAGCTAAAATAATGGATGTTAAATTTAAATTCATACGATCCCTCCATTATTTTTCGTCTATAGCTAATTCATAAAATAAATAAGTCTACACTTACATTATAAAGTTTAAAGAAAAAATTAGCAATATGTTTTTTTGCTAATTTTGATTTTTTTTAACTTTCGGTTTCTACTTTTTTATGAGATGGCTTTTCCTTTGCGAAGCCATAATGCTCACGAATTTTTTGTTCCAACTCATCACGTAAGGCTGTATTTTCTTTTAATAAGGCTTTGACATTTTCTTTTCCTTGCCCAATTTTTTCACCATTATAAGCATACCAAGCACCACTTTTGTCTAAGATATTTAATTCACTTGCAATATCAACAATTTCACCTTCACGACTTACACCTTCTCCATACATAATATCAACGGATGCCGTTCTAAATGGTGGAGCCACTTTATTTTTTACAACTTTAATGGTTGTACGGTTTCCAATGACTTGTTCTCCATTTTTAATTTGTTCGGCACGACGTACATCTAAACGAATCGTCGAATAGAATTTTAATGCACGACCTCCTGGTGTTGTTTCAGGATTTCCAAATAAAACGCCAACTTTTTCTCTTAATTGGTTAATAAAGATAGCAGTTGTTTTGGTTTTACTAATGGTACCTGATAATTTACGTAAAGCTTGTGACATCAATCTTGCTTGTAAACCAACGTGGCTATCTCCCATTTCTCCATCAATTTCGGCTTGTGGAACAAGGGCTGCAACAGAGTCGATTACAATAATATTAACGGCTTCACTTCTAACTAATGCTTCACATATTTCTAAGGCTTGTTCTCCTGTATCTGGTTGTGATAATAATAATTCATTAATATTTACACCTAAATTTTTGGCATACACAGGATCTAGAGCATGTTCGGCATCGATAAATGCAGCTCTTCCACCTTCCTTTTGTACTTCAGCAATTGCTTGTAGTGCAAAGGTTGTTTTACCTGATGACTCAGGTCCATAAATTTCTATAATTCTTCCTTTCGGATAACCTCCAACACCTAACGCTACATCAAGGGTTAAAGATCCACTACTTGTGACATCGATTTCCATATGAGAATCTTCTCCAAGTTTCATAATGGCCCCTTTACCGAATTGTTTTTCAATATCAGCAAGAACTTGTTCTAATGCTTTATCTTTTTCTTTTACATCTTTTGTTGTTTTCATTTTTTGTCCTCCAATTTTCTTACATTTTTATTTTAGTATAGAAAAACAGGTTTGTCAACCATTTTTGCAAACAATTGTTTGCTATACTAAAATATTGTTTAATTTTTGCCTTTTTCCATATCCACAATACCAAAATAATGAGAAAAATGCAAATTACAAATTTTGACAAAAAAAGAAAAAACAAATTCTAAATTAATTTTTTATAGAATTTTGTTATTTTTCTTGAAATAAGAATTCTTTCGCATTAAAGTAATATTCACAACCAGAAATAACCGATAATAAACAAGCAAGTACAATTAAAATATCTGCAAGTGGTAAATGAATTAATTGAAATGGTAAATTATAGAAAAGCATAAAAGAAATTCCAAGCATCATACAAATCGTTTTTGCTTTACCAAGCATACTTGCTGCAACAACTTTTCCTTGACTTCCACTTACCATTTTAATCGAATCGACAAAGGTATCTCTCGTAATGATAATAATTGGAACAATAATACTAATAAATCCGTTATACGCTAAAATGATTAAAACACCATTTACTAATATTTTATCGGCTATGGCATCCATCACTTTACCAAAATCTGTCACCATATTATGACTTCTAGCAATATGTCCATCTAAAAAGTCTGTAAGAGAAGCAATAATAAAGAATACTCCAGCAATTACATATTTGGTATCCACAACAACTTTTCCCATAAAAGAATACATAGGAAACGTAATACCAAATTGATACCAAGGAAGAACTAAAAAGATTAAAGTTATAATGGATAAAATAATTCTTGAAACCGTTATTTTATTTGGTAAATTCATAATTAACACCTCTTATTTCACATAACTAATCACAGTTGCAACATCCCTTGCTACTGTAATTTGTCGAATACTCCATATCACAATCACTAATACAAGTAAAATAATCGCTGTATATAATAAAACATATAAACTTTTATTATATTTTTTACTTTCTTTGGTGTAAGGAGAAGCAATTTCGTTTTTTTCTTTTTCTTTATTTTGTTCTTCTATTTGTTGTTCGATTTCTTTAATAGGTATTTTTGATGTATATTCAAACATATACTCATTAAATTCATCGATAATTTTTGTTGAATCAATTCCTAAATATTTTGCATAACTGGCAATATAATCCTTTAAAACAAAAATATCTTTAAAACAACCAATATTTCCATCTTCAATATTTTCTAAAATAACTTCTTTTATATCTAAATCTTTACTGGCTTCTGTAATCGAAACTCCAGCCTCTTCACGGGTTACTCGAAAGAGCTCACCAATTTCGTTCAAGATTTTTCACTCCTTTTTTGTAAATAAAAAAATAAATAAACCAAATAAGCCATGTTCTGTACACTACCAAAGTAGTGGGGCAAATATTTATCTACCTTTATAGGTCTTCTTCTTTGTTCTTTATTCCAAATTCGAAGTTCCCCTACCAAATTTTGGGTTTCTCACTCGCGGGGTTTACCACGTTCCACTAGGTTCGTTTCCAAACCTACTCGTCTCTTTGGCACTTTATGAATACTTTAACCATTTAACAGGTTATTTCTTCGCCGTTAGTAAAACTACCTTAAGTTATTTTTTCCTTAAGCACGAACACTACAATCATCCCAGATTGTGTGAGCATGGACTTTCCTCTACATTATAATAATGCAGCATTTGCCTACTCTTTATTCATTTCTTCCAAATACGACTTTTTCTAGTTGACTAATTCTTCTTAATAAATCAACGTTGTTGACAGTACCACTATTGGCTCCTTCGTTTTCACTTGCTGCTTCTAAGCGACTACGAAGTTTACTATATTCTTGCTTTAACTTCACATTGTCACTTGTTAAAGTTTGAATTTCTTTCTCCTGTCTTTTAATAATGGTTGTAAATTCCGTATAATCAGCAATAATCATATCTAAAAACTTATCCACTTCTTGAGGACGATAGCCTCTAGCATCTATTTTAAAATCCTTTTCAAATATATCTTGTGCTGTTAACATAATTTTTTCATTGTTATACACATTTACCACCTTCTTACCTATTCATTATATAAAAAGGGGGTATTCTTGTCAAGAAGTAAGTGTTTGTCTACTATTTGTCAAGTTATCCTAATATATGTCAAATTATTTTTTTGTTGTTTGCTTATGAATACTTTCGTTATTGAGGATCATTTCGGCTTCTTTAATTTTTTCTAACATCTCTTCTAAAAAAAAATCTAAACGAAACATAGTATCACCATCGTTACTATAAAGGATTTAAAAGAGAAAAAAAAGCGTTTCGACAAAACTAGATAAAATTTCTTGTAAAATTTTCTTTTCATTATATATAGAACTAGTCAATTTTAAGAAAATAGTGTATACTTATTTTAAGGTGGTTTAGATGAATTATCCAAATAACTTAAAGAAGACTTACCAAAACCCCCTAACCTATAAGAATCGTGGGATGGACTTAGAAAGTGAACTAAATGAAAGCAATGAATATTATTTAGATACAAATAGAGCCTTAATCTATAAAAAACCAACTCCTATAGGAGTCACAGATGTACGTTATACCAAACAAGGAAAAGTAATTGATCGAGGCTATTTCAAAGAACCTTCCACCCTAGATTATAATGGGCTTTATAGAGGAAAGTATATTGAGTTTGAAGCCAAAGTTACTAAAAATAGAACGGCTTTTCCTCTAGCAAACATTCATAAACATCAAATAAAACATTTAGAAAAAGTATTAGAACATAAGGGAATCGGTTTTCTTATTATTAAAATCAACGAAATTGTCTACTTACTAAAAGGGAGTGACTTTGTAGAGTTTTTAAAAGAAAATGACCGAAAAAGTATTCCCTATTCATTTATTAAAGAAAAAGGGTATATGATTAAGTATGGTTATAATCCGATTTTGAATTATTTAGATTTAGTCGATCAAATCTATTTTGAGGAGGAAAGTATATGAAAAAAGTAAAGGTCAAAAAATTAGCCGATAAAGCCAAAGAAAAAATAAAAGATGGAACCGATATTGTGAAAGAAAAAGTGAAGAAAAAAGATAAGAAATGGTTTTTATCCGTTTTAATGGCATTAGGAATTGGTATTCTTTTAGTCATTATTATCTTCTTTGCATATATCGTATTTACAGCACCGGCTTTTACAACGAATAAACTTTATAGTAAAGAAGCAAGTGTTCTATATGACCGAGATGGAAATGAAATTGTTCGTTTAGGTAGTGAGAATCGCGTTTTAGTTACTTATGATGATTTACCGCAAGTACTAGTAGATGCTTTAGTAGCCACCGAAGACTCAAGATTTTTTCAACATAATGGTGTCGATGCTGCAAGATTTATAAAGGCAAGTATTGGTCAAGTTTTAGGTAAAAAAGATGCCGGTGGTGCATCAACGCTTACGATGCAGTTAGCTAAAAACGTATATAATGGAAAAGAAGCAAGTGGTATTAAAGGAATTATTCGTAAATTTAGTGACGTTTATATGGCGGTATTTAAAATTGAAAAATCCTATACCAAAGAAGAAATTATTGAATTCTATGTTAACAGTCAAGAATTGGGTGTTGGAAGAAATAACAACTATGGAAATATTTTTGGTGTTGAACAAGCCAGTCAAGAGTTCTTTGGTAAATCCGTAAAAGATTTAGCTTTACCAGAAGCCTCTTTACTTGTCGGTTTATTTAATAACCCTTCCTATTTTAATCCTATTCGTAATCCTGAAAATGCAAAATCTAGACAAAAAACCGTTTTATCTTTAATGGTACGACATGGCTATATTACGGAAGAAGAAGCTGAAGTAGCTGGTAGTATTCCAATTGAATCTTTATTAAAAACAACTTCAGATGAGCAAAAAACGGATGATAAAGGATTACAAGCTTTCATTGATTATGTTGTAAATGATGTTAAACAAAAAACGGGAGATGACCCTACCGTTGTTCCAATGGCTATCTATACAACTCTTGATCGTAAAATTCAAGATGTTGTAACCGATTTAGAAAATGGTGTTAATTTCAAATTTAAAGATGAAAAAATTCAAAATGGTATTGCCATTACTTCAGTTGAAGATGGTTCTATCCTTGCCTTAGGACCTGGAAGAAATTATGTTTATCAAAGTTTAAATCGTGCAACGGTTCCTAAATCTCCTGGTTCTACAGCAAAAATTATCTTTGACTACGGACCTTTAATTGAATACAACAACGTTTCAACCAAAGAGTTATTTATCGATGAGCCTTATACCTATTCAAATGGAACAGAAATTCATAACTACGATGGAAAATACAATGGTTTAATTACTTTGGATGCCGCTTTAATTGATTCAAGAAATATCCCTGCTCTACAAGCTTTCCAAAGAACAACACTAGAACAAAAGCAAGACTTCGCTCATAGTTTAGGAATTGATTATGGAGACTATTTAGTTGAATCTTCTTGTATAGGTGGTTATGAACCGGGTTCAAGTCCTTTACAAATGAGTGCAGCCTATGCAGCGTTTGGTCGAGGGGGTTACTATATTGAACCTTATTCCTTCACCAAAATCGTTTATTTAGAAAATGAAGAACCACATGAATACAAATATACAAAAACTCGTGTCATGAGTGAAGAAACAGCGTATATGATTACTTCTATTTTAGTAGAAGGTGGAATGCATAATAATGTTGGTGGAAACATAAAAGTAAGTGGTACAGAATTTGCTGCCAAGGGTGGTACAACGAATATCACTGATCAAGATGCAAAACGTACGGGTGTACCAAGCACCGCTACTCCAAATCATTGGAATATTGTTTATACAAAAGAACACTCTATTGCTCTATGGACTGGATATGACAAATTAGAAAAGGGTTACTATATCACTATGAATGACGGAAGTATTAGACGTAATATGATGGTTTATATTGCTAATAGAATCTTTAATAAAAATTCTAAATTTACAAAACCTAGTGGTGTTGTAGAAGTTCAAATTGAAAAAGAAACGTATCCGGCACAACTTCCTAGTGAAAGTACTCCTAGTGCTTATCGTGAAACTGCACTCTTTAAATCAGGTACAGAACCAACTACTGTGTCCAATCGTTTCCAAAAGTTAGATACTCCAACCAATGGTAATTCTTTAGTGAATGGTTCTTCTATCACTTTAACTTGGGATCCAATTGCAACACCGGATGCTATTAACCCAAATAAGTTACAAACTTACTATAATGAAAATTATCCGATTGCGAAAGAAAAATATTATAACGAACGAATTGCTTTTAACAATGCAAATATTGGTACGGTCGTTTACCAAATCTATTTAAAAAATAGTGATGGCACTTTAAGTAGTTTAGGTGCAACGAATTTAACAAGTTATACATATGTAGCACCATTCTCTCAAAAATACGAATTTGTTATAAAAGCTGCTTATAGTATTTTTAAAGAAAATATGAGTGATGGTTTAACAATCACAGCTAATTTAGGATGGGGTTATTCAACTTATGATGATGATGAAGATAACGATTACACATCTACAAATACAACCAACTAAAAATTGATACAAAGCGTATCAATTTTTTTTAGTGTGCCGTGCATGGCATATATCTAGTTGGTGAAAGTCCAATACACGCGTAGGTATCAACGAAGTGTTAGGGAAGCACAAAGCATCAATCGTGAGGTTGGGGCTAAAGGAAGTGTGAAACAAAATCGAGGGCTAACGAACAGAAACTTACTATAAGGCTATATAAACGGATAAGGTTGCTAAACAAACTAAAGTCCAAAAGATACCCGTAACTTTATATAGTAAAGTAAGTGGCTAATCGAGGAAAGATATATGTCTTACCGCGGGAGGTCTTGCAGACGATTAAGGAGAACCCTAGAAAGAAAATCGGTCGAAAATGGTTTATTGCAAGAAGTCAGCCGAGGTCGTAGTACTAGGAAACTAGGAAGGACTGAATAATTTGTAGTTTTTTACTACTGAAATTGGAATAGGTTAAAATCAGAATAAATAAAAGGAAGAGTACCAAGCGTATTTTGGGAACGTGCCTCAAAAGATGATTAACCTATGAGCGAAATTAGAAAGGTGGAAACAAATATGGAACTTTTAGAGAAAGTACTTTCCAAAGACAACTTGAATAATGCCTATAAGCAAGTTTACAAAAACAAAGGAGCAAGTGGAGTTGATGGAGTAACTGTTGAAGAATTATTCTCCTATATCAAAGAGCATAAAGAAGAAATACTTTATAAAATAAGAAATAGGAAATATAAACCACAACCAGTAAGAAGAGTTTATATACCAAAAGAAAATGGAAAACTAAGAAAGTTAGGAATACCAAGTGTTATAGATAGAGTAATACAACAAGCAATAGTACAAGTATTAACACCGATATATGAAGAACAATTTTCCAATAGTTCTTATGGTTTTAGACCGGGAAGATGTTGTGAACAAGCGGTTATAAAAGCACTTGAATTATTCAACGATGGATATGATTGGATAGTAGATATAGACTTGCAATCATTCTTTGATGAAGTAAATCAAGATAAATTAATAGGTATCATAAGAAGAAC
>CANROY010000018.1 GCA_947632355.1 uncultured Bacilli bacterium | reverse complement strand
CAAATTCACGTATTTATCAACATCAAAAAATAAGAGATTTTTTATTTTTCTCTTATTTTAGCTGTGAATAGTAACAAAAAATTGAAAAATTTTCAATTTTTTACAAGTCAAGTATTGACATAAATTAACATTTTTGTTATAGTTGATTATGTCCAATGCATGGGCGCTTAGCTCAGTTGGTTAGAGCACCTGCCTTACAAGCAGGGGGTCATAGGTTCGAGTCCTATAGCGCCCACCATTTTTATTTTTTGCCGACTTAGCGTAATTGGTAGCGCAACTGACTTGTGGGATAGAAGCAATATGCTTTTTGAACTATCTTGCACCCTTAAGTGGAAACATTTAAGGTGGACGTCGCTAATTCGGGGAACTCTAAGTGAGTTATACTCATATGACAATCCCGAGCTAGAGAGTAAATCTCGAGTGTAGAGACTTTATACGATGGACCTAAGTCACTGATATGGTTAAGAGAAAGTCCAGACTACAAACAATTAAATTGGTAGTGAAAGCTATAGTAGTATGAATCAGTAGGTTGGGGGTTCGATTCCCTCAGTCGGCACCATTTTTTGGAGGGATAGCGAAGTGGTCAAACGCGGCAGACTGTAAATCTGTTCCTTCGGGTTCCATGGTTCAAATCCATGTCCCTCCACCATTTCTGTTTATTGCCTCGTAGCCAAGTGGTAAGGCATCAGACTTTGACTCTGACATTCCGGTGGTTCGAGCCCACCCGAGGCAGCCATTTTAATTTTGATCCGCTAGCTCAGTAGGTAGAGCATTTGACTTTTAATCAAAGGGTCTTGGGTTCGAATCCCAAGCGGGTCACCATTTAGTAAATAAACTCAAACCATGGTTTGGGTTTTCTTATGGGTTAATTTATGATAAAATTTTTGTAGGAATTTTTATAAGGATTGTAGAAAAATTAAATAATGAAAAATTCAAAGGTAGCAATTGATGATTTTTAAATCTTTATATGAAAGGATATCAATATGGAATTAAAAGTTTTAGAAGATAATAATACATTTATAAATATGTATTATTTTGGAGAACCGGCAGTTAGTTATTATATCGAAGATGGTGAAGATAAAATTTTATTTGATACCGGTTATTCAGGTATTTTTATGAAAAATGCCGAATTAATGAACATTAATTTAGATAATATTAATAAACTCGTTATATCACATGGCCACGATGACCATACAGGTGGTTTAAAAAAATTTTTTAAAACAAAAAAAAATATTGAATTAATAGCCCATCCAGATTGTTTTGATTTTAAAGAAAATAGTAAAGGTTTATATATAGGAAGTCCATTATCTAAAGATAAACTTTCAAAAGTATGTAAATTAAACTTATCAAAGGAACCAATGAAAATTAGTGAACATATAACTTATTTAGGGGAGATACCTTCTTTAAATGATTTTGAAAAAAGATATGCTATTGGTAAGAAAATGGATTGTGACAAAAAAGTTGAAGATACAATTAATGATGATTCTGCAATAGTTTATCAAAGTGAAAAAGGTTTATTTGTCATAACCGGTTGCTCTCATAGTGGTATTTGTAATATTCTTGAATATGCTAAAAAGGTTTGTGGTGATAATAGAATTTATGGTGTTATTGGAGGATTTCATTTATTCGATGTAGATGAAAGATTAGAAAAAACAATAAATTATTTATTAGAAAATAATATCCAATTATTATATCCTTGCCATTGTGTTTCATTAAATGCCAAAATAGAAATGGCAAAAAAATTAGATATAAAAGAAGTCGGTGTAGGATTAAACATCAATATCTAAAGTCACCATATTTTTAGAATATATTTTCCTATATATAGCATAGATCGTTTTTAAAAATGTTGCCATATTTTTAATTTATTATATAATATTTTGCGAGTTAGGAGATATTTTTTATGTTAGAAAAAAACTTTGAAATGTCAAGATTTGAATTGAACAAGATGAGAAGAATTCTTGAAGAACAAAGAGTAATAATTGGTTATAATACCAATAAATTTGGAGAAGCGATTATCACAACAGGTGTGCCTGTACAAACTCAACCAGATAATGTTTGCTATACAAAGGTTAAAAAAATGTTTGATGATAATTATATAATTCATAAAATAGCCAAATCTAAAAGGAGATAAATTAAAACAATTGAAATAAACTCAAACCTTGGTTTGGGTTTTCTTATGTCTTTTTTTATATTATAATAAAAATAGGTGATGCAAAGTGCAAATAAGAAAAGCAGTTAAAGAAGATGCAAGTACATTAAATCATTTACTTACCTTATTAATTCAGGATGAAAAGCAGTATGATGAAAACATAGATGAAAATTTTGTTGTAACAAATATGTATGAAAATTATATAGAAGACCCCAAAAAATGCATACTAGTTGCTAAAGTAGAGGAACAAATTGTTGGTTATCTTTATGGCTTTATAAAGGAAACAGATGTAACATTATTAAAACAAGAAGCCCAATTAGATGCTCTATATATAAAAGAAGAATATCGTGGTAGAAAATTTGCTGATGCTTTAATAGAAGAATTTATTCGTTGGTTAAAAGAAAATCATATAATGAACGTTACTGTAGGAGTATGTAGTTTAAATACTAAAGCAAAACAACTTTATCAAAAACATCATTTTATCACTTTTAAAGAGGAATTACAGTTAAAAATTAACTAAATATTTGCAATGAGTTTTTCATTGTTTTTTATTGCCAATTTTTACCAAAAATGTTTTGACATAGTTCTACAATATTTGCAATAAGTAACTTATATAATGTATTTAAGCAAAAAATTAACGGTGCACCGTTAATAGTTTTTGCGATTTAATTGGTATACTTAAAGCATAAGGTGGTCAAAATGAAATTATCGAAAGCCGTATCTCAGAAAATTTTAAAATTGTGTGAAGAGAAAAATATTTCAATTAACAAGCTAGCTGCTATCTCTTTTGTGACACAAAGTACAGTACAAGGATTAATTCAAGAAAAATCTGAAAGTCCTAAACTTGCTACAATTAATAAAATATGTGAGGGTTTAGGAATTACTTTGGAAGAATTTTTTGATGATCCTCTTTTTGATAACTTAGAAAGGGACGACAAATGAAAATAATAGAAGAGAAGCAAAAAGTAAGCATTACGCTTGCAAATAAAGAAGAGGTGAGTATTTCTTCTGAAGAAGGACATATCGAAGTTGCGATAAAATGTTTAGGAAATACGTTGCATATTGAAGAGAGAACAAAAGATGGCTTGTTAGTTGAAGGTGAAGAAGAAAAGGCAATTAAGGCAATGAAAAACTATTTAAAGAAGCAAAGAAGAGGAAAATAGCAAGTGTTTTTTTAGGAAAATCACTTGATTTTTTAAGTGGTCTATACTATAATGAAGTTGCGTTTTGAAAAATGCACCCATAGCTCAATTGGATAGAGCGTTAGACTACGGATCTAAAGGTTAGGGGTTCGACTCCCTTTGGGTGCACCATAGAGGTTGAAAGTCGCACACTCGCGATTTATGAATATAAGTTCATAACATTGACGTTATGGGCTTTTTTATTCTCTGGAGGTGTATCATTACAAAAAGGACCATAGAATTAAAACTTTTTCCTGTAAATCAAACTAGTTGAAAAATAGTTGATAAGAAGGCTTTATAAATAAAGAGTTAAAATGATTTTGCTACTAAATTTCAATTATAAAAAGGTATAAAATAGTTATTTTCGCAAGTGTGGAAATGGTTGGTGGTGCACTTACGGTATGAAAAAATCCCTTATTTTAAAGGGTTTTGAAATTTCGTGGTGCATTCCCATATCCTGTTTGTACTTGAAATTTTATTCAGTTTTGAA
The DNA here is from genome assembly GCA_947632355.1 of uncultured Bacilli bacterium. Classification (GTDB taxonomy): domain Bacteria; phylum Bacillota_I; class Bacilli_A; order RF39; family UBA660; genus MGBC108787. The sequence continues at coordinate 14,908 of CANROY010000018.1, read as the reverse complement.
AAGATGAATTTTTGATAATAAAATTTAGTATTAATTTATATAAAAAATATTGTAGTAAAGTAATACTGAAAATAATTAATGGTTTATGAGTATGTACATATATGAAACTGATTAGAATGTGTTATATAATTTCATTTTAGAAAAACTATAAACTATCAATATGGGAGGTGAATTTGCAAAAATTCACTTTTTGTGTTAATATATACAACAATTCAAAAAAAGGGGTGTTTAGGATGACAACAAAATTGCAAAATATGAAATGGAAGTTACATAATTATAAATCAAATCAATTATTATTATGGGGATTAAAAAATGGGTATATTGCACCTTATGATGATGCTTTAATAGAAAAATTAAGAAATATTTATTATGGTGGAATACCTGCATCAATAATATTATTATCTAATGGTATGTCTAATGGGTATTGCTACGATAGAGCATTATTAATGTCTAGAGCATTTTTAGATGAAGAAGATGATGTTCAACTTGTTTATGCTACTATAGATAGCTTAAAATTAAATCCACAAATTGTTGATCGTGATGATCCATTATTTGCGGATCATTGCATTGTTGAAAGAATTACAAAAGATGGACAACATATTATTTATGATACTTCATCTGGCTTTGCTTATAATAAAAAATTATATTGGTTAATGGAAAATCCCAAAGTTAGACATATAAATAATAAACAATCTATAATAGAATTTGTTAAATCTGATGAATACTATCAACCCGAAGATATTGAAAAAGATAAATATGCTTCTCCTTTTATACTACCAATGATTGAATTGTCATATGGAAGACCAACAGAAATGTACTCTTTTTTAGGAATAGAATTATTGCAAAGAGAAATAGAATATTTTAAAAAAGTAATTAATTATGATGATATATGTCAAGAAATAGATGAAGATATGAAAAGAATGGGGTTGAAAAAATAATATGTTTGATAATATAAAAAAAGGATTATATTTTAGTAGGATGCAACTTTTATTAAAAAAAGGTGTAGATGATGGTGATATTGTACCTTTTGATGATGAATTTTATGAAAAAATGAGTCATACTTATATTAGTTGTTTACCCATATCTATACACATGAAGTATTTAAGACCTACATTTGCACCAGGTAAATGTTATGACAGAAGTTTATATATGTTTTTCTGCTTTCCTAATGCAGTTTTAGTACGTGGTGGTAATAAAGATTTAGAGTTAAGATATGGAAAAGAAAATGCTGGACACGGGTGGATTGAAATGGATGGTTATTGCTATGATCCATCGCTATTACTTAGATTTAAAAAACAAACCTATTATGAAATATATAAACCATTTAATGTTTCTAAAACTACCATAGAAGAATATAAAAATTTTTGTGATTCTAATAAACAATTTTATGAAGATATAGTAAATACTAAATTAAGTGATTTTCAACCTAACGGAAGAAAAAGAATCGATTTATGTGTAATGATTCCTTTAGTTCAAGGAATTGCTGAGATGGGAACTAATGAAGATTTTAAAAAAGAATTAAATGAATATTTAAAGTCAATTCAGTATGATGAAAGGCAAGTTTATGAAGAAATGAACCAAACATTTCAGAAGTGTTTAAAAGAAGAAACTACAAAATCTGAAAAAAGGTAGAATTATTTTTTAAAATAGCTTGTGATTAATTTATCAAATGTGATGAATTGTAAGGTGCAAAAACTCTTTTGCAAACGCACCAGATTGATAGGAAACTCGGACTTTTTAAATTATTGATAAGTTCGAGTTTTAATATTCAATAATTTATGATAAAATATTTTTAGTGATTAAGGGGGTAAATATGAATAAAGAACTAATAAAATTAGAAATCAATGTGAATAATAATAAAATTAATGTTATGAGAATAGGAAATAGAGAATATATTTCTCTTACGGATTTAGCTAGGTACGCTAACCCTGAGGAACCAAAAATTCCCATTCAAACGTGGATGCGTAATAGAGATGTTATTGCCTATTTAGGGTTGTGGGAAAAATTAAATAACGAAAATTTCAAAGGTATCGAATTTACGACCTTTGAATCTTTAGCAGGTAAAAATAGTTTTTATATGTCTCCACAAAAATGGATTAAAGAAACCGATGCAATCGGAATAATATCTAAATCCGGTAATAATGGTGGAACGTACGCTTGTAGTGATATAGCTTTAGAATTTGCAAGTTGGCTATCTCCAGAATTTAAATTATATGTTATCCAAGAATTTGAAAGATTGAAAAAGAATGAAGCCTATCAATATAAAGTGGAGTGGACGGCTAGTAGGATGCTTGCTAAATCTAATTATCATATTCATACCGATTCAATTAAAGAAAATATTATTCCTAAATTAACTGAAAAGCAAAAACAATTTGCGTATGCAGAAGAAGCGGACGTTTTAAATGTTGCTTTATTTGGAATGACTGCAAAAGAATGGCGAGATAAAAATCCTAATCTTGAAGGTAATATTCGAGATTATACGGACTTAAGACATTTACTCATTTTATGCAATTTAGAAAATACTAATGCTGAACTTATTAACGATGGTATACCACAAAACGAAAGATTGATAAAGTTGAATAATTCGGCTATTAGGCAAATGAAAATCTTAGAAAATGATAAGTCTATAAAAGAATTAGAAAACTTAAATAAAAAATTAATCGATATTAAATAGTTATCCCTGTTTTTGGGATTTTTTCTTTGTAGGTTTTAAATACTATTCCAATTGTAAATGAGTTGTTGTATAATAGTTGACTAAATAGGGAGGTTTTTATATGTTAGAAGTTGAAAAGTTAGATAGTGAATTATATAATGCAAATAGAAGAATACAAAAATAGCCCTTCTTCTACGGCTTTTGAAAGGCAAGAAGTTAAACTTGTTAATTCCAAAGAACAAAATGTAGAAAATTCTAATAAACCAATATCTTTAATCAAAAGACTATTCAAGAAAATGCAATAGTTATTAGAAAGGGTTTTGCCGTATGAAAGAATTAGAAGAAATTTATAAACAAAGTAAATATATTGATACCTTATTTTCACAACAATACAATATTAAATCTTCAGAAAATATACGCAAATATACATTAGAACTTTTAGTAGAACTAGGAGAACTTGCCAATGAAACAAGATGCTTTAAGTTTTGGTCTAATAAGGGTCCTAGTGAAAAAGAAGTGATTTTAGAAGAATACATCGATTGTTTATTTATTCTCCTTTATTTTTGCAATATTTTGAGTATTTCTTTAGAAGAAGAATTTCCGCTTTCTCAAAATCAAAATATGGTAGATACTTTTTTACTTTTATATTCCCTTGGCGTTGAATTTAGTAAAACTCTTGATAAGAATGTTTTAAAAAGATTAGTTGTAGAGTTATTTCACCTAAAAGATTTACTAAACTTCACCATAGAAGACTTACAAGAAGAAACCTATAAGAAAAAAAGAATTATTACGAAACGACTAAACAGTGATTACTAAAAAATGATAAAAAAGGGTTCACAAAACTAAAATTTTATGTTAAGATTACTCTTGTACTGATGCAAAAAGTAAAATTTTTGTAGCATTTTTATAAATTAATGATATAATAATATAAGTAATCGGAAAGTGGCTCAACTTGGTAGAGCACTTGGTTTGGGACCAAGGGGTTGCAGGTTCAAATCCTGTCTTTCCGACCATTTTGTTTAATTCTCCGTATTTTACGGAGTTTTTTCTTGTTATTTTCTAAAAAATTCTATATGATAGAAATAGAGAGGGAAATGGTTATGAAAAATCAATTTGATGAAGAAGTAGAATTTAATTACGAAATCAAAAAAATTATAAAAAATGGGGCTTACCTGCACATTTTGCATTTATTAAATGCGAAAGAAAAAGCCCTATGTAATACCTTAGCCATTCCCGACACGACTTTAGAAACGGTTTCCAAATATTACGGAATTTCTATAGAAGAAGCAAAAAGTATTTTAAAAAATGTCTTTCTTCTTTACAATCGTTTTTATGAAGAAATTAAAGATAAAATTTCTTATGAATGTCCAAAACCTACACGAAATAGAAAATAAATGTGCATATGCAAATACCAAAAAAAGGTTCCTACATACTTTATAGTAGAAGGAGGAATTTATTTTTGAGTCGAGTTTTATATAATGCTACCAATCAAATTACCCAAAAATATAATGCCATTAGCCATAAAGGAATTGATTTGGTAAAAGAAAAGAATAAAGTTTCAGATGTAATGGCTCATAGTGAAGGAATAGTTGTGGCGTGTAAGACCGGTCAAGTTCGTAATACGAATACAACTGGAGATGCCACTTATGGAAACTACGTGAAACTGAAACATAATAATGGAATGTATACTTTGTATGCTCATTTAAAAAATGTGAATGTCAAAAAAGGTGAGAAAGTAAAACAAGGCGACCTTTTAGGAGAGATGGGAGAAACGGGAAAAGCGTATGGTGCTCATCTTCACTTTGAAGTACGAAATGAAAAAGATGTACGCATCAATCCAACACCTTATATTGATGCCGATTTACCAAATAACAAAGAGAAAATAAGTGTCCTTTATCAAACGTATGATTCGGTTAAGAAAAAGTGGCTACCAAATGTAGAAAACGACAGCGATTATGCTGGAAACTTAGGAAATGTTGTCAGTGGGCTTACCATCAATTTGACACAAGGAAGTGTTACTTATCGTGTCCACGAACTGAACAACAAATGGCTACCAATTGTCAAGGATAGAGAAGACTATGCTGGTAATTTAGGAAAAACTATTGATGGCGTGCAAATGCAAAGTGATAGTTGTACCCTTGAATATCGTGTTCATTTAAAAGGGGCTACTTGGCTTTCCTGGGTGGAAAAGTTTGATGATACCAATGACGGCTATGCGGGTATTTTAGGAAAAGAAATAGATGCTGTACAAATTCGAGTAAAGAAGTAGGAGTCTTGCAGTTTTAGACTTCTATTTTTTTTCATTTTCGGTTATACTTATAAATAGAATAGGGTTTGATAATATGCGTGATACAACTTTAACAGAAGATATGGTAAAAAGAATAGATGGTTACTTTCGAGCAGCCAATTATTTAAGTGCTGCCCAACTTTATTTGAAAGATAACCCCCTTTTACAAAGAGAATTAACATTTGACGATATAAAATCAAAATTGGTAGGACATTGGGGCACGGTTCCGGGACAAAACTTTGTTTATGTACATTTAAATCGTGTGATTAAAAAGTATAACTTAAATATGATTTATGTTTGTGGACCTGGACACGGTGGACAAGCCGTTGTTTCCAATACGTATTTAGAAGGAACGTATAGTGAAATCTATCCGGAAATTTCTGAAAATATAGAAGGTTTAAAAAAACTATGTAAACAATTTAGTTTTCCAAAAGGAATAGGAAGTCATGCTACCCCTGAAACACCGGGTTCTATCAACGAAGGTGGAGAACTTGGGTATAGTTTACTACACGCCTTTGGTGCCGTTTTTGATAATCCAAGTTTAATTGCTGCTTGTGTAATTGGAGATGGTGAAGCAGAAACAGGTGCCCTTGCTACTAGTTGGCATTCCAATAAATTCTTAAATCCTATTACAGATGGTGCCGTTTTACCTATTCTTCATTTAAATGGCTATAAAATTTCAAATCCAACAGTTTTATCCCGCATAAGTTCTACAGAGTTGGATGCTTTCTTACGTGGTTGTGGATGGGAGCCATTCTATGTGAGTGGAGAAGACCCAAAACAAATGCACGAAGATATGGCAACGGTTTTAGATACGGTGATTGAAAAAATTAAAGAAATTCAAAACCACGCTCGTAAAAAAAATATTTCTGAACGTGTCATATGGCCGATGATTGTTCTTCGTACACCAAAAGGATGGACAGGACCAAAAGAGATTGATGGAAAGACAATCGAAGGGTGTTTTCGTGCGCACCAAATTCCGATTGAAGTTACAAAAGACCATCCCGAAAGTTTAAAACGTTTAGAAGAATGGTTAAAAAGTTATCATCCAGAAGAATTGTTTACCAAAAATGGACGTCTTAAAAAAATATATAAAGAGTTAGCACCGGTTGGAATACAAAGAATGGGTTCTAATCCAAATGCCAATGGTGGACTTCTAACCATTCCTCTTAAAAAACCTAATTTTAAAAAGTATGGTGTAGAGGTTTTAAAACCCGGAACCGTTGTAGCCCAAGATATGTCTGAACTTGGCATTTATATTAAAGATTTAATTGAACTCAATCAAGAAAAACGTAATTTCCGTATTTTTAGTCCGGATGAAGCTTTATCCAATCGTTTGAATCACATCTTTGAAGTCACCGACCGTAAATGGAATGCTCCTATTTTAAACAAAGATGAGTTTTTAGCGAACGATGGAGTGGTTATGGATTCCTATTTATCCGAACATGCATGTGAAGGTTGGCTAGAAGGATATTTGTTAACCGGAAGATATGGCTTCTTTAATAGTTATGAAGCCTTCATAAGAGTAGTTGACTCTATGGTTAGTCAACACGCAAAATGGCTTAAAATGTCTAAAGATGTTGCTTGGCGTAAACCTATACCTTCTCTTAATTTAGTTCTTACGAGTCACGTATGGCAACAAGACCATAATGGCTATACGCATCAAGACCCTGGTTTTTTAAATCATATTATGACGAAAAAAGCAAGTATCGTTCGTGCTTATCTTCCACCGGATACGAATACTTTAATTTCTTGTTTTAATCATATTATTGATACCAAAGATTATGTGAATGTCTTAATTGCTAGTAAACATCCAAAACCACAATGGTTATCTATGGAAGAAGCCGATCAGCATTGTACAAAGGGAATTGGTATATGGGGATTTGCTAGTAATGATAAGGGAAGTCTACCGGACTTAGTTATCGCAACATGTGGGGATATGCCAACACTAGAAGGCCTTGCAGCAACAAATATTTTAAGAACCTATCTTCCAAGTTTAAAAACACGTTTTGTAAATGTTGTTGATTTAATGAAAATCCAATCCGAATCTTTACACCCTCACGGCCTTTCCGATAAAGACTATGATTTAATTTTCACAAAAGACAAACCCATTATATTTGCGTTCCACGGTTACCCTAATTTAATTCACGAACTTACCTATCGAAGAACCAATAAAAACTTACACGTTCGTGGTTACAATGAAGAGGGAAGTATTACCACACCTTTTGATATGCGTGTGTTAAATAAAGTCGACCGTTTCCATTTAGTTTTACTTGCCCTTGACCATTTAAATGGATTTGCTTGTGAAAAAGAAAAATGTAAAAATTACTGTATGAAGATGCTTAAGAAACACGAATCCTATATAAAAGAATATGGCGTTGATATGCCAGAAGTTGCGGACTGGAAATGGCAATAAAAAATAAATAGAACAATAAACTTTAAACGTATTGTTCTATTTTTTCTTTTCTTTTTTTGAATTTATGTACATAAATGTTTTTATCCGTATAAAAAAGAAAATCCTTTCTTTTTTCCTCTAGGAACCATTCCTCTCTACTTCTCAAGATTCCTTTTACACCTCACTTCCTGTAGTACTTTATCATAAATACTTCTTTCTTTGTTTTTTTAAAAGATATTTTGTTTAGAAATGGGGAGAATTGGTTTAATCGATAGTCGTTGTTAATACTTCTTTTAAAGCTTTTTTCTTATTTCGAGAAAGTAAATCAATTTCTTGATTTTTAAAATAAATGATGTGTTCTTGAAAATCTACTTTTTTAATATTTCGAATGTTCACAATACAACTTTGATGGGTTTTAAAAAAATAGGGAGAATTACTCACTTGGTTTTCTATTTTGGTAATGCTTTCTTTTATTTTATAAATATTGGTTTTGGTAATAATGGAAGTATAGTTATGATTTAAATCTTTTTCAAAGTATAATATATCGTGATAAGGAATTTGATATAGAATATGATTATACATAAAATTAAAAGATTTATAACGGTCTTGAATTTGTAAGGCAATCAGTAAGGCTTTTTTAAGAGAAGATTTCATATTTTTTTCTTTTTGTAAAACATCGATGGCTAAAACTTTACTTGTAAAACCTTTTTTTCGTTTTTCTTCTTCTAAAGTTGTTAAAATAATGGGACTTTTCCAATCGCCTTTATGGCGTATTTTTTTTGCTAAATCCAAACCTGTTAGTGGAAGAGCATCCATACTTAAAAGATAGATATTTTTACCAATTAAGGTATGGATTCTTTCTTTTACATCATTCGAATATTTGGAAAAAACTAAGATTTTATATTTTTCTTTTCTTGTTAGAAAGATATTGTTGATTACTTTTTTATAATACTCTTGCCATTCAGTCTTTTCTTCGTAAAGTATAAAATTAATCATACATTCATCCCCTTTTTCAAAAGCCGGTGCATCAACAATTCTACCATATAGGAGGTGAGAAAATAATTTTTTTGTGTCTAAAAACCATTTTTGTGTTTTATATAGAACGTGTAAAAAAGAAGTAGAAAGTTTTTTACTTTTAAAACAAAAAAGTTGCTATTTAATCGAATTCTATATAAAATGAAATTGGTGAAGAATATGTATTGTAAACGTTGTGGAGCTTTACTTCCTACAAGTGGTTATATTTGTACGGAGTGTGGAACAATGATGAGTTTAGAACAAATAAAGAGCCAAAAAGAAAAAGAGAAAATGAATACACCAACAAGAGAAATGTTAAGTGAAAAGTATGGTCATAAGGGTATGCTTTATCAAAAAAGGGAAGAAGAAAAGAAATCGTTTAAAGGAATTTTGTTCCTTCTAGGTGTTGTTGTTCTTTTGATTTTACTTGCAATTCTTGTTTATTTTTAAGTTTTTCGGAAACACTAATTCTATAGGTGATACTATGGAATTATTTTTTTTATGTATAAAGATTTTTTTTGCACGTATTCTAGATGTAACGATTGGTACAATTCGGGGAATGCTTATGCATAAAGGAAAACCAATTGTTTTAGCTACCCTTGCTTTTTTGGAAGTTTTTATTTGGTTTTTGGTCGCTCGTGAAGCCTTGATTACTCCTGTAAAAAGTATATTGATTCCTATTTCGTATTCTCTAGGGTTTGCAACAGGAACTTTTTTTGGTACGTTTTTTGCTAGTCATTTTATTAATGGAATTGTAGGAGTCCAAGTAGTCGTTGAAAAAGATTTTAAAGGACTTTTAAATACGGTTCATAAACACGGTTATAAGTTTTCCGTAATTGATTTAAAAGATGACTATGAAGGTAATGAAAGAGATATGCTTTATTTTCAAGTCAATTCTAAAAATGTAAAAAAGTTAATTGCTTTAATTAAGCGATTTGATGCAAATGCTTTTATTGTTGTGAATGACACGAAAATGGTTCAAAACGGTTTTATAAAATAAAAACTTTTGACATCCTTTGTCGAAACTGTTTAAAAAGTTTTAAAAATTTACTATATTCATATAGCAGGTGATAAAAAATGTTTCAAATGGACTTAGAATACAATAAAGGTATTTTATTTGTACGCTTGAAAGGAAATTTAACCAAAAAGAAAACCTATGAAATTAATAATTACTTAGTTCCTGTGCTTTTAAAACATAAAATTAAATACTTAGTTTTCAATTTATATGAACTAGATTCTATTGATGAATCTGGTGTAAATGCCCTTTTAAATACCAAATGTGCTATTCGTACCAATAAAGGAAAAATATACGCTTGTGAAGTAGGAGATTTTTTAAAGGAAGATTTAAAAAGAATTCATATTAAGGAAATTGAAAACGAACTCTTAGCCTTAAAATTAATTGAAGTGTAAAGGAGAATAAAAATGACTACTGAACAAATTATTGAAGAAAATAAAGGATTAATTTATAAAATTGCTCATCAAAGTTTTTATGGTATAGAAAGAGAAGACTTATATCAAGCAGGAGTGTTGGGTATATTAAAAGCCATTAAAAACTATCAACAAAATAGTAATGCTAAATTTTCGAGTTATGCCTTTAAATCTATTTTTGGAGAAATGTATAAACTGGCTATGCAAAAACAAATTAAAGTAAGTAGTGATTATTTGCGTCTTTATAAATCGATTGAAACGAGCCGTTATACGCTAGCCCAAAAGTGGGGTAAGATTCCTACCAATGAAGAACTAGCTTTATTTTTAGAAATGGATGTATATGAACTAGAACAAGCTATTCTAGCAGGATCTGTTATGGTAAGTAGTTTAGATAACCATACAGAAGAAGATCGAAGTTTATACGAAACCATTCCTACAAGTGAAACGATGTCTATAGATGATTATTTAACTATAGAAGAAGGTTTAAATCAATTAAGTGAAGAAGAAAGAGAAATTATAAAATATCGCTATATAGAAGATATGACCCAAAGTGAAGTGGCCCGAAAATTAAAAAAGACCCAAGTCATGGTCTCAAGATACGAAAAAAAAGGAATAGACAAAATGCGTGAATACTACGCAGCTTGACTATCCTTTGTTTCTAGTTCTTCTTTATGTTCTTTTTCATAAGTAGCAATAAATTTTGTTAGAACCCAAACGACTAGATTGTTTAGACTTCTTTGCTCTTCTAGAGCAATATTATCTATTTTTTTCTTTAAATCTTCATCAATTCTGACAAAAATAACTTCCTTATTCATATTTTTTCTCCTTGGCTACTTTAATAATATACTATTTTTTATAAGATTTGTGCTTGCATTACGCTATCGCTATTTTGTATAATAGATATAAATAATAGGATAGCAAGAAAGGTGTGGGTTATTGTTATGGAAAAAAATAAGAAAAGGAAATTTTTAATTGTTTTAGGGATAATACTAGTTTTACTTTTAATGGTAGGAACAAGTTACGCTTTGTGGTCAACAACAGCAATACAAAGTGGAGTAAATGAAATTCAAAGTGACTGTTTAAGTCTTACAATAGAGAATTCCGAAAACGAAATCAATTTAACTAATGCGTTTCCTTTAACCGATGAGGAGGCTGAAAAACTAACACCTTATACATTTATGATAAAAAATAATTGCAATACAAGTGTTAATTATACCGTGAAATTAGAAAAATTACAAAAGAATAATGAACAAACATTAGATAGTAGTAATATTGCTATAGAATTTAATAACGCTCAAAAACAAATCTTAAGCGATTATCCACAAGGCACATCAACCTATAAAGATACTGATGCTAAATCTATAGAAGCAAGAGAATTGATAAAAGGAACAATAAAAGGAAATGAAACAAGAAACTATCAATTAAAACTATGGATGGATGAACATGTAACAGCTGAAGAAGATGTTATGAATAAAATATTTAGAAGTAAAATTGTAATAGATGGTGGAATGAATAATGTAGCAGACTATACAGAACCCATCCTTCATGGAGCAGACCCTGTATTAGAGTCAAGTAGTAAACAGGAAGTAATGTTAACAAGTAATACTTTAGCAGAAGAACCAACAACAACGGATAAACTAATACCAGTTGTCATAGATGATGAAGGAACAGTAACCAAAGCAAATCTTAAAGAAGAATGGTACAACTATGAAGAAAAGAAATGGGCAAATGCAGTCATACTTGCAAATAATACAAAAGAATACAAAGATGGAGAAACTATTCCAGAAGAAGAAATCGAAAGTTACTTTGTGTGGATACCGAAATATAGATATAAATTATGGGATTTAGGTGAAACATATATTGGCTTATTAAGTGAACCCTATGAAGAAAAATCACATGCAATTGAAATTGACTTTGGAACAACAGATACTATTGATGAAAATCAAGGAGAATGTACAACACCAGGTGTATCTGGAGATAGTGGCAATTGTGATGTAGGGGAATGGATGACGCATCCAGCTTTCTTAGCCTTTCCTGATAGCAAAGGCATGTGGGTAGGAAAGTTTGAAACTCATAATGCAGGTAATACTAAAGTTCAAATAAAGCCAAATGTGTATAGTTGGAGAAATATTACGGTTAAAGATGCATTTGATACGAGTTATAACTATCTAAGAAAATTAGATAGCCATATGATGAAGAATACAGAGTGGGGAGCAGCAGCTTACTTATCTCACTCTATATATGGATCTTGTGATAGTAAAAAATGTACTGAAATAAGAATCAATAATAATAGTGGATATGTAACAGGCTATGCTGCAACAGAAGAACCTACAACTGGATACAATGCTTATAATGGTTATGAAAATAAACAACCAACACAAGACGGAAATAATACGATAAATTATACAAATCCAGATAGTAAAGTAGCAAGTACAACTAGAAATTATAGTGGTGTTTATGATATGAATGGGGGATCTTGGGAATATGTAATGGGAGTAATGAAAGGACTCAATAACATTGATTTTACATTTGGTCAAAGCGGATTTAGTACAGCAACTTTCCCTTTTAACGATGTAAATAATAGTTCTAAATATTACGATGTTTATAATTATTATGAAACTAATGCTGAGCATTGGAATAGGAGAATACTTGGTGATGCAACTGGAGAGTTAGGACCATTTAGTACAGAAGGTTCTGAAAAGATTGGTTCTTGGTATGGGGATGAATCGCTTTTTGTTTATCTTTCTTCACCTTGGTTTAATCGTGGTGGAGGTTATTTATATGGTACTGGGTCTGGAATATTCGAATTTAATCCGGGTAAAGGTGTGGCAGATGGAAGCAGCACTTTCCGTATTGTTCTTACACCATAACGATTGAAATATTAAAGAAGTCATGAAAAATTGATTTCTTTTTTCTTGTCTTGCAAAAAAGTAATACTCATAGTACAATAAAACTATAATAGAGGAGGAAAAAAGAAATGAAGAAATTCGAAGATAACCTCCCAACCAGCAATAGCCGTCTGGGGGGGGGGTATATTAGAAAGTAGAAAAGGACACCCAGACAGAAAAAAGAAAAAGTATTTAATAACAGGAATAGTGTTTACCATTTGTATAATGGTAGGAACAAGTTATGCATGGTGGACAACAACAGCAATCCAAAACGGAATTAATCAAATAGAAAGCGATTGCTTAAATATAACGATAGAAGATGAAACAAATGAAATTAGTTTAGAAAAAGCCTATCCATTAACGGATGAAGAAGCAAAAGAATTAACACCGTATACATTTACTATAAAAAATAATTGTAAAACAAAGACAAATTATACAATAAAACTAGAAAAACTAAAAAAGAATCAAGAGGAAATATTAAATAGTGAATATGTAGCGATAGAAGTAAATAATGGACAAAAACAAATTTTAAGTGAATATCCAACAAGTACAAAACAAACAGAAGTAGAAGGATACAAAGTAGAAGAAGCAAAAGATTTAATCAATGGAACATTAGGAGAAAATGAAACAAGAAATTATTCCATAAAACTATGGATGGATGAACATGTAACATTAGAAGATGATGCAACAAATAAAAGTTTTATAAGTAAGATAGTAGTAGAAGGAAACATGAACAATCTAGCAGAGTATACAGAACCAATCTTACATGGAGCAGACCCAGTACTAGAGTCAAGTAGTAAACAGGAAGTAATGTTAACGAGTAATACTTTAGCAGAAGAACCAACAACAACAGATAAACTAATACCTGTTATCATAGATGAAGCAGGAAAAGTAACAAAAGCGAATACCAAAGAAGAATGGTACAACTATGAAGAGAAGAAATGGGCGAATGCAGTCATACTAGTAGATAATACAAAAGAATACAAAGATGGTGAAGAAATTCCTGAAGAAGCCATAGAAAGTTATTTTGTATGGATACCAAAATTTAAATATAAATTGTTTGATTTAGGAAAATACGAAATAATGTCATCTGATAATGATGTATTAGAAAAATCTCGAATGATAGAAATTAATTTTGATATAGAAGATACAAAGGATGAAATAAAAGGAGAATGTACTACACCTAAAGTTTCAAAAGATAGTGGTAATTGTTCTGTGGGAGATTGGGTGACGCATCTAGCTTTCATCTCATTTGGAGTAAATGGCTTATGGGTAGGAAAATTTGAAACTGGGTATAATCAAAATATTGATGATTCTAATACTATTGAAATAACAGAGAGTTGGAATAAGGAAGGTGCAGAACAAAATACAGATAATCTCTCAAAGATAATCATCAAGCCAAATGTATACAGTTGGAGATATATAAACGCGGCAAATATGTATAATGCTAGTTATAATTATCAAAGAGACTTAGATAGTCATATGATGAAGAATACAGAATGGGGAGCAGTTGCTTATTTATCTCATTCCTTATATGGTACTTGTACGAAAGAAAAATGTATAGAGGTATCTCGTAATAAATCGGATTTCTTTTTAACGGGTCGTTCTGAATCTGATGTTTCTTATTTTAATAATTCTTTTAATGCAAGTACTACAGGAAATATTAGTGGAATTTATGATATGGCTGCAGGATCATGGGAGCGAATGATGAATATAACTATAGATGAAAGTGGAAAGTTAATGTATACAAATGAAGAGCACCCAAGTGGATTTAATGAAGATAATTTTCCTAAAAACTCTAAATATTATGATCTTTATAAAGGAACTTATACATGGATACCTGATTGTGGAATTTTAGGGGATGCTACTAGTGAATTAGGACCGTTTTTTGGTGGTAATGGTATAGGTCAAAGTTCTTGGTATGGTAATATGAGCTATTTTCCAGATACTCAAGGTTATCCATTTCTAATTCGTGGAGGAGCCATTTCGGACCAATACGCTGGTATATTTGCTTTTATAAGAGACTATGGAAGTGTTTACTCTGAAGCTGAGAATATATCTTACCGTATTGTCTTAGCACCATAATAAAAAAGAAAATTTACTGACAGTTTCAGTTTTCTATATTATTATAATCAATTTTATTTAATAAATATATATTTCATCTAAATTGTGCAATTATAATAGAAATGTGACAGTTATTCCAATTTGCCATCAAAATTTCAGGAACCGATAATGTGATAATA
>CANROY010000017.1 GCA_947632355.1 uncultured Bacilli bacterium | reverse complement strand
ATAAGTAAGATAGTAGTAGAAGGAAACATGAATAATCTAGTAGAGTATACAGAACCAATCTTACATGGAGCAGATCCAGTATTAGAGTCAAGCAGTAAACAGGAATCAATGTTAACAGCAAATGAAGTAGTAGAAGAACCAACAATAGGAGATAAACTAATACCAGTTATTATCGGAGACAATGGAACAGTAACCAAAGCCAACACCAAAGAAGAATGGTATAATTATGAAGATAAGAAATGGGCAAATGCCGTCATACTTGTAGATAATACAAAGGAATACAAAGATGGTGAAAAAATACCAGAAAATGCTATAGAAAGTTATTTTGTATGGATACCAAAATATAGATATAAAATCTTTGATATGGGAAATACATATACAACAGTAGAAAAAGAAGGAAAAGAATTAGAAGATAAATCCCAAATAATAGAGATAAAATTTGATACAAAAAATACAGAAGATAATAAAGAAGGAGAATGTGCCACCCCAAACGCAAGTGGAGAGGATGGAAATTGTCATGAAGATTATTGGATGACTCATCCTGCATTTACAGCCTTTAAAAACTCAAAAGGAATGTGGGTAGGAAAGTTTGAAACCGGATATGAAGGTGCAAAGAGTACAACTGAAGCCCAAAAAAATGAAGAATCGCCAACAAAAGTAATCATCAAACCAAACGTATATAGTTGGAGGTCTATAACAGTAGGGAACGCATTTAAAACAGCAAAAAACTATGAATCAACATTAGTAAGTCATATGATGAAGAATACCGAGTGGGGTGCAGTTGCCTATTTACAACACTCAAAATATGGTTCAATACAAAGTGTAAGAATCAATAATAATAGTGGTTATGTTACAGGCTATGCTGCAACAAAAGAACCAACTACTGGATTTACAAGTACAAATATTGATGAAAATAAATGTGAAAATCCTGGTGAATTAGGAAAAGATGGAACTTACACAATAAATTACAAAAATAAATTAAGCAATGTAGCAAGCACTACCGGGAATTATACAGGAATCTATGATATGAGTGGAGGATCATGGGAATATGTTGCTGGAGTAATGACTAGTGCTACAAAAGCAACGGATGCAAGTTTAGAAAGTATGCAATTAGGGTCATCAGGTTTAACTAAAGATGATATCAAAGATACAAAATATGTGGATTTATATATAACTGAAACAGTAGGACAATTTAATCGAAGAATATTAGGAGATGCTACTGGGGAAATGGGGGCATTTAAACAAATGACTTATGGTAACCAAAATAGAACAATAGGTTCTTGGTACAATGATGAGGCATTTTTTATTAATTCTTCTAATACATGGTTCGATCGTGGTGGCGTCCACGGTTCCGGTACAGGTGCTGGTGTCTTTAATTTCCATATCAACAATGGTGGTGATGTTTCTGTTTCCAATTGGTATGGCTTCCGTATTGTTCTAACACCACAATAAAAAGGAAGAAAATAACTTCAAATTTTCTTCCTTTTGATATCTATTTATAGTTTAAAATCATCATAAATTTTATCATTCATATTCTTACCATCGAAGAAAGGTTTAACCTCAAAATGATGAAACTTAGCTACAATATTTGATGGGAATTTACGTACCCAAGCATTTAATTCATTTGTATTGCCATTGTAATAACCTGTTATAGCAGTTATCTTTTCATCGGTTTCTTTAATTGTTGTAAATATTTCTTTTAATTCTTTATTCTTTCCAAGGTCCGGATAGTCATCTTTAAACTTTTCTAAAGTACTAAAAGCCTCTTTTAATTTTCGATCCATATCGAAGTTTGTAATATTTTGGTTTTTAAGTTCTATATACTCTTTAAAATATTCTTTATTATCTTTTAATGTACTTTTTACAATATTATCAGCTCGAACGAGTAAATCATATCTTTGTCTTAATGTTTCATCAATAATGCCTTCTGCTTTTTCTATTTTTGTTTTTAAATATTGCATTTTATTAAAATCAAGAACATAGATAATTGCCAAAATTGTAATAAGAATGACACAAATTAAAATAATATTTAATAGTTCCATCAGTACCACCTACTATCCACATTATATCATTAATTTTTAAATAATGTTATACTAATGAGTAGAAAAGAGGAGAAATATGCAAATCAAATGTATTCCTGTAGGATATTTACAAGCCAATTGCTATATTGTGCTAAAAAATAATAAAGCCTTACTAATTGACCCTGGAGATGAACCAAATAAAATAGAAGAACATTTAAAAAATATAGAAGTTGTAGGAATACTACTTACGCATAATCATTTTGACCATACAGGAGCCCTATCCTATTTTGAAGATAAATACAATTTAAAAGTCAATGAGAAAGTAGAAGAATTTTCTTATGAAGTCATAAACACACCTGGACATACGAAAGATTCGAAAACATTTTATTTTCCAAAAGATAAAATTATGTTTACCGGAGACTTTCTTTTTAAAGGAACAATAGGTCGTATGGATTTAGAAGGTGGAAGTGTATTCGATATGCAAAAAAGTTTAGAAAAAATATCGAGTTATGATGATGAGATTTTGATTTATCCGGGACACGGAGAACCTACTATTTTAGGAAATGAAAAACCAAATTTTTCTTATTACTTATAAAAAGTATTAATAAATAGTATTTATTGACAAAAAATAAAGAAACAAATATAACAAATACCCAGTAAGGAGGAAATGGTTTATGCAAAATAATTTAGATTTACAAAAGCAAGAATTAATTGAACAAATAATGATTGCTTTAGATTCTCAAGGAGAATTTTCAAAAGGAGAAGGCGGTCTTAGTGAAAAAGTTAGCATGTGGCAATATTATAAAGAACAATATAATAAAAAGACTGTAGAAGAATTGCAAGATTTTTTAGCAGCAATCCAAAATACAACCCAAGAAGAAACAATGCATAGATAAATAATTAAAAGTGAGATTTTTCTCACTTTTAAAATGTCTTTTCTGAATACGAATGGCTATAATTAATACGTTCATCAAATTCTACATAGTTTAAATAAATAATACGAATTAGAAACCATTTTCCTGTTGCAGGGTCACTTAATATTAAATGGTCTTTACCGGCTTCTTCGATAATACCATTATAAACTTTGTCTCTCCAGTCCACGGAATCCGGGTAAGATACATAAGCATTTACTCTTTTTCCTTTGTTCAATCTTAGAATATTTTCAATAAAACTTTGTTCCATATCTAAATCTTGGTCATAACTTAAATTTCCTGGTGGAGTCATTTCTTGATAGCCTTTATATGCATTGTTTTCCATAGCACCTGGGAATGTTGGATTTTGGTAGTAACTACCGTTCATAAAATAATCACCTCTATCTAATTTGTATGTTATCTCTTTGAATTTATGAGAATTTTTGATACAATGAGTATGGTGAAAAATATGGATATCAATTTTGATTTGAGAAGTATTAAAGAAGCCGTAACAAAAAAGAATTTTTATATACGCAGTTTATATCTTATTTTTGGAGTAGTTTTACTTGCTTTAAACTACAACTTATTTTTAGCCCCTAATAATTTTGTCATTGGAGGTACAAGTGGTCTTGCTCTTATTTTACAAAAACTATTTTCTTTAGAGCCTGCTATCTTTATTGGTGCTTCTAGTATAGTGTTAGTCATTCTTGCTTACTTTTTATTAGGGTGGGGTGAAGCCAAACGTTGTATTGTTGGCTCTATTCTATATCCGTTTTTTATTACGCTAACAAAACCACTTGCTACTTTACTCGTTCCTCATTTTGTTTTTGATAGTACTTTAATTGTTGCTTTAATTGCAGGACTTCTTTATGGAGTATCGAATGGCATTATTTATAAAACAGGATTTAATACGGGTGGATCTGATATCTTAATGAAGATTGCCAAAAAGTTTGGAAAAATGTCAGAAGGAAAAGCCATCTTTGTTGTAAATCTACTGATTATGCTTGGTGGTCTTGTTGTTTTTGGTGTAAATCAATTTGTGTATTCTTTACTAATTCTTTATTTAAGTACTGTATTAATTGACCGTATTTTAATTGGTATTTCGAATAGTAAATCTTTTTTAATCTATACCAAAGAAGAAGAAAAAGTAAAAACGTTTATTATGGACGAATTAAAAAATGGTGTTACGATTTTGGAAGCAAAGGGTGGCTATAGCGGAGAAAAAACACATGTTCTTATGTGTGTGGTTCCGAATAAAGATTACTATTATTTTAAAGAAACCGTTTTAGAAATTGATAAGGATGCTTTCTTTGTTATTAACGATTGTTATGAAGTAACGGGAGGAAAATTAAGGAGAAATTTACCATTTAATTAAGTAGATAAGTATGGTATAATGACTATAATATGAGGTGGCTATAAGTGAAGTTAATAGAGGTAAAAAATTGTTATAAAGTTTATAATAATGGTGTTACAGCCATTGCAGATTTAAATTTAACGATTGAAAAGGGAGAGTTTGTCTTCGTTATCGGAGCAAGTGGTAGTGGAAAATCGACATTTATTAAACTCCTTTATCGTGAAGAAAAGCCAACCAATGGAAGTGTTTATGTTGGGGGCATTAATGTTGCAAAATTAAGAAATTCAAAAGTTTATAAATTAAGAAGAAAAATAGGAAACGTTTTCCAAGATTTTAAATTGTTACCAAAACTAACCGTTTATGAAAATGTTGCTTTTGCTTTAGAAAGTATTGGACTAAATAATAGCGAAATACGTCCGAAAGTAATTAAAGCGTTAGAAAGCGTTGGTTTAAAAGAAAAAATGCGTAGTTTTCCCAACCAATTATCGGGTGGAGAACAACAAAGAGTTTGTATTGCTCGTGCAATTGTAAATGAACCAAAACTATTAATTTGTGATGAACCAACAGGAAACTTAGACCCGGATATTTCAAAAGAAATTGTTCTTATTTTGGATAAAATTAATAAAGAATCAGGGACAACGATTATTATGGCAACCCACGACCGTGATATTGTAAATCGTATGAAAAAGCGAGTTATCCATTTAGAGAATGGTGTCGTTGTAAGTGATGATAAGAAAGGAAGTTATAAAGCCCATGAAAGCAATTAGGATTTTAACACGTGGTATTCGTGATGCTTTTAAAAGCGTTATACGTAACTTTAGTTTATCAACAGCAGCCATTACTTGTAGTAGTATTACACTTATTTTAGTTGCTGTTGCTATGGTCATTTCTTACAATGTAAAAAATATTACGAAAGATTTAGAAAAAGAATTAACCATTGTTGTGTATATGAAAGAAACAGCCACAGAAGAACAAATTAATGAATTAAAGAATAAGTTAGAAACATTGGAAAACGTAGAGGATTACGAATACAAAAGCAAAGATGAATGGAAACTAGAAATGAAAAACTATTCAGATACGTTTAGTACCGCTTTAGATTATTTGGATACCAATCCGTTATTAAATTCATTTACCGTAGTTGTAAAAGACGTAAATCACTTAAAAGATACGACAGAAGAAATTAAAAAAATCGATACGGTAGAAAGTGCTGATTATGGAGAAGGAATGGCCGAAAACTTAGTAAAAGCCTTTGATGTACTTGAAAAAATCACTTTGGTCATTGTTCTTGCTTTAGTTTTAGTTACAGCCTTCTTAATTGGAAATACAATTAAACTTACGATTTTTTCAAGAAGAAATGAAATTGAGATTATGCGTTTAGTTGGAGCAAGTAATATTTCGATTCGTTTACCATTTTTGTTTGAAGGATTCTTTTTAGGAATACTTGGAAGTGTGATTCCAATCATTGTTTCTATTTATGGTTATGTACTTCTATACGACCATTTTAATGGCTACCTATTTACGCATATTATTCGTTTAACAGAACCATTTAACTTTATTTTGTATGTTGCGTTATGCCTACTTTTGATTGGTGCTGTTATTGGTATGGTTGGAAGTTATCGTGCGGTAAGGAAGTATCTAAAGATATGATAAAGAGTATAATGAAAAAAGCATTTCCTTTCTTAATGATGATAGCTGTTTTATTTACCTATACAATTTCCCCTATACCAGTGGAAGCTAAATCAGATGCTGATAAAACTTTGGGAGATTTAAAACAAGACTTAGCTGATTTAAAGAAGAAAAAGGCAGATAATGATGCTAAAGAACAACAAACAAAAACCGAAATTAGTAGAAAACAACAGGCTATTAAAACTGCAAAAGCAGATATTGTCCAAGCCGAAGAAGATATAAATAAAGCTGAGGAAGAAATAGAAGAATCGAATACAAAAATAGAGGAATTAAAAGTACAAACCGAAAACGTTTTAAAAGTTTTACAACAATTACAAAGCGAAAATGTTTATTTAAAATATATGTCTGATTCTTCTTCGATTACGGAACTTATTATGCGTATTGCTGCTGTTGGTCAAATTACGGATTCGAATAAAAAAAGTTTAGATGAGTTGGATGCTTTAATCAAAAAAAATGAACAATTAAAAAAAGATTTGGCTAAAAAGCAACAAGATTTAACTGCTAAGATTGACAGTTATGAAAAGGCTATAAAAGAATTATATGGGAACTTGGAAGAATATGATGAATTTGCATTGGATATTGATACTCAAATTAAAACAATGCAACAACAAGTAGATGCTTATAAAGAATTATGTGCACAAAGTAAAAATAGTTATTTGGGCGACAAAGAAAAATTAACAGATTGTGCAAATGTACCCTATAACGCCGGATGGCTGAAACCTCTTGTTAAAGGTTCTGTTACAAGTTTAGAAGGATATCGTACGCATCCAATTACCGGTGAAAAGTATAGTTTCCATAGTGGAATTGACATTGGAAAAGTATCAGAAGGAACACCAGTTTATGCTGCAGCTGCAGGAACAGTATCAGGTATGGTTCCTAAATATAGTTGTGGAGGAAATATGTTATACATTACTGTTGTTGTAGGAGGTGTTGAGTATACTACTTTCTATTATCATCTTTTAAGATTCAATGTAAAAGTTGGACAAGTTGTAACTCAAGATACAGTTATAGGTTTTGTTGGTGGATACAGTACAAGTTCTAGACACGGAGGATATGATACGTGTACGACAGGAGCTCACTTACACTTTGGAGTAGCTAAAGGTTGGTTTAATGGAAGTGTTCCAAATTCAAAAGTTATTGTTCCACCGGGATTTAATAATAAAGTTGGCTATAGTTGGAATGTAAGAACAGCTTATTATGGAGGATAATCAAAAAGGCAATTTTGCCTTTTTTTCTTCTCTATTGTGGTGTTATAATAAAAAAAAGGAGATACGCCTATGACATTTTCAACACGTTTAAAAGAAGAAATAACGGAATACAATAGTAATCAGTTAGAAAAAAGAGCAGAACTTGCTGCTATGTTAAGATACGATGCCAAAATCGAAAAAGATAAAATTAGTATCACTAGTGAAAATGCGAAAATTGCCAGGCGTATTTATACCTACTTAAAAGAAATTTTTGGAATTAACATTAAAATTATTGTCCGTAACCAAAAAAGATTTCGTATTAAACAAATCTATATCTTAGAAATTAAAGATAAAATAGAATACATATTAGAATCGTTATATATTTATGAAAATGGTAAAAAAGTAAAAGCGAATGCTTTATATTTTGAAACCGAAGAAGAGCGAATTGCTTATTTAAAAGGGACATTTTTAACAACTGGTTCTATCAATGACCCAAGTACAAGTGGGTATCATTTAGAATTTGTTTTTAATACAAAAATCGATGCTACGTTTATTAAAGATATTTTAAAAACATTTCGCATGGATGCTAAAGTTTTAAAAAGAAGTAATCGTTATATGACCTATATTAAAAGTGGGGAAACGATTAGTGATATGATAAAAATGTTTCAAGCGGTTAATTCCTTATTTTATTTTGAAGATATCCGTATTTATCGAGACCATAAGAATATGGTGAATCGTTTAAATAATTGTGAAATTGCCAACCAAGAAAAAACAACCCTTACGGGTTTGAAACAAAAAGAAAGTATTGAATATTTAAAACAAAATGATTTAATGGATTTATTAGATGAACATACCAAAATTGTTTTAGAGTATCGTTATCAATATCCGGAGTCTTCCTATTCGGAGCTGGCTGAAATTATTTCTATGGAAACCGATTATAAAATAGGAAAATCAGGGATTAATCATCATTTTATTAAAATGAAAAAATTAATTGAACAGTATCAAAAAAATAAATCATAAGATTTCATCAATTAAACCATACTCTAAAGCTTCCTTGGCATCCATATAAAAGTCTCGTTCCATATCAGCTTCTAAAGTAGAGGCTTTTTTCTTGGTTTTTTTCGCTAATATATCGATTAATTTCTTTTTCATTTTTAAGATATGGTCTGCAACAATTTTAATATCGGTTGCTTGTCCTTGTATGCCTCCAAGGGGTTGATGAATCATGACTTCGGCATTTTTAAGAGCACATCTTTTATCTCCACAAGCAAGTAAAAAAGCACCCATACTTGCAGCCATTCCAACGACAATCGTTCTTACATCGCTTTTAATAAACTCTATGGTATCATAAATGGCAAATCCACTCGTTACTTCCCCTCCAGGACTATTAATATACAAACAAATTTCTTCGTGATTTAGAGAGTCTAAATATAAAAGTTCACTAATCACGATATTGGCACTTTGCATATTAATTTCACCAGTTAAAAAAACAATACGGTCTTTTAACAATCTAGAATATAAATCATAAGCGTATTCGTGGTTACTACTTTTTTCAACAACTGTTGGAATAAGATTCACTTTCATCACCTATTACTATCATAAGAGCAAACCATCCTTTTTATACGAGAAAAAAATGTCTAGTATTGTTTAAAAAGAAAAACTAGTAAACCAACCGTTTCTATGATAAAATAAAGTAGAATACGAGGGGTCTATATGCAAAGTATTGAAATTACATTTCCTGATGGAACAAAGAAAACATTTCCTTATAAAACACCTTTATATGAAATTGTGGATAGTATAAATCCTAGTGAAGAGTTTATCGGCGTAAAGGTAAATAATGAGATTGTTCCGATGCAAGAAAAAATAACCAAGAACAGTGTTCTTACTTTTTTAAATGTCTTTACCCCTTTTGGCTATCGTATGTATCAAGGGGCTTTAAAATTTATTTTTGAAGTGGCAGTAAAAGAAGCCTACCCAAATGTAGAAGTGTATTTTTTACATAGTGTACCTAAAGGAATTATGTGTGAGATAAAGGGTATTGTTCTAAAAAAAGAGGATATGAGTCGTATTAAAGAAGAGATGGCAAAGATTATCCATAATGATGAAAAGATACTCAAATACAATGTTGAAAAAAAAGAAGCAATGGCTTACTACAACAATAACCATCAAGAAGAAAAAGCCAGAAACATTCATAACAATACCAATGAAATTGTAAGTATTTATAAATTAAAAAGCTACTATAACTATTTTTATACCGATATGCCTTATCATACAAAAAATATTAATAAGTTTGATTTAAAATATTTAGGGAATAATCGAGTTGTTTTAGTTTACCCTAGTAGTAGAACCAAAGGAAGTGTTCCTGAATATGTTCACTATGAAAAAATTATTGATACATTTAAAAAAGGACAAAATTGGTTAAAAGTGATGCATACTTCTTACTTACCGGATTTAAACGAAGAAATTAGTAGTAGTAAGATACAAGAATTTATTGGTGCTTGTGAACTTGTTTTTAATGAAAGTATTGCGAGTGTAGCAAGAAAAATTAGTGAGAATAAAAATATCAAAGTGGTTTTAATTAGTGGTCCTTCTTCAACAGGAAAAACAACCACCATGAAAAGGCTTTCTAGTTATTTAAAGGCTTTAGGCTATGAAACAATTCCTATTTCGATTGATGACTATTATAAAGACCGTGAAGAAACACCCGTAGATGAACTTGGAAATAAAGATTTTGAGTCTTTAAATGCGATTGATACTGCATTATTTAATCAAGATTTAACCGATTTGTTAAAGGGAAAAAGTGTATGTCTACCGGTTTATGATTTTGTCATTCAAAAGAAAAATCGTAGTGCAAATCCTGTACAAATGAAAGAAAATAGTTTACTTTTAATTGAAGGCTTACACGGATTAAATGAAGAGTTAACTTCATCTATTCCAAGTAATACGAAGTACAAGATTTATCTAAGTCCCTTTATACCTTTAGGAATCGACCGTCATAACTACATTTCAACTGTTGATTTAAGATTATTAAGAAGAATTGTAAGGGACAATCGAACTCGTGGAACCGATGTATCAACAACGATACAGCTTTGGCAAAGTGTACGAGATGGAGAAGAAAAAAATATATTTCCATTTATTCACCAAGCCGATATCATTATTAATACCGCGTATGCTTTTGAAGTTGGTGTATTAAAAGTTTTTGTGGAACCTCTTTTATATTCGGTGGAAACGACTTCTCCTTACTATGAGGAAGCAAGGCGTTTATTAGATTCTTTAAGAAACTTTTACCCAATTCCAAGTGAATATATTAGTAAAGATTCCATTTTAAGAGAATTTATAG
This sequence comes from uncultured Bacilli bacterium, assembly GCA_947632355.1. Classification (GTDB taxonomy): domain Bacteria; phylum Bacillota_I; class Bacilli_A; order RF39; family UBA660; genus MGBC108787. The sequence goes on along the minus strand of CANROY010000017.1, from coordinate 9,969 downwards.
GATAAGAAAGGAAGATGCAAAAATGATTCGAGTAGCCATTAATGGATTTGGAAGAATTGGTCGTGTTGCTTTTCGTGAGATGATTACCGGAAATGTATTTGATATTGTTGCTATAAATGATTTAACAGAGGCAGAGGAACTTGCGTATCTTTTAAAATATGATACCAATCATCGTTCTTTTCACGAAGATTTAATTCGTTTTGAAAACGATGAACTTGTGATTAACAATCGTAAAAGAATAAAAGTGTATAAGGAAAAAGACCCTGCTTTACTTCCTTGGAAAGAGTTAAATGTCGATTTGGTTTTAGAATGTACGGGTTTATTTACCAATAAAGAAGATGCGAGTAAACATATTACAGCTGGAGCTAAGAAAGTGTTAATTTCTGCACCAGCAAAGGGAGATGTTAAAACAATTGTGTATGGTGTTAATGATTCCTTATTAACAAGTGATGATACGATTGTATCAGGGGCTTCTTGTACCACGAATTGTCTTGCTCCTATTTTAAAAGTTATAGAGGATACCTATGGAATTGAAAAAGGATTCATGAGTACAATTCATGCCTATACAAACGATCAAGCAACTCTTGATATTCCTCATAAAAAAGGAATTAAAGAAAGAAGAGGAAGGGCTTGTGCCATGAATATTATTCCAACTTCCACCGGTGTTTTAAAAGCCATTGGTGCTGTTATTCCAGAACTTTCTGGTCGCATTGATGGTTGTGCTTATCGTGTTCCGGTAAGTGATGGTTCACTAGTGGATTTAGTATTAGAATTAAAAACAAAGGTAACGGAAGAAGAAATCAATAAAACGTTAGTAAACAATCAAAGTGATACTCTACGTGTAACCTTTGACCCTGTTGTTTCTAGTGATATAATAGGAAAGAAGTGTGGTTCCTTAGTAGATGGTTCTTTAACCAAAGTACTAACCGTAGGAGAAAAACAACTTGTAAAAATTGCTTCTTGGTATGATAATGAAATGGGTTACACGGCACAAATGTTACGTACAGCCAAGAAAATGTTTGAAAAGTAGGTGGGTTTATGAAACAACGAATAGAAAAAATGGACTTAAAAGGAAAACGTGTTTTAGTAAGATGCGATTATAACGTACCCATTTATAATGGTAAAATTATGGATGATACGAAAATCGTTGCTAGTTTAGAAACCATTCGTTATTTAATTAAGAATGATTGTAAAATTATTATTTTAAGTCATTTAGGAAAGATTAAAAAAGAAGAAGATAAATTAACACATTCTTTAGAACCGGTTGCGAAACGTTTAAAAGAATTGGTGGGAAGAGAAGTTTATTTTAGTAAAGAAATACTAGACCCGGAACTTCCAAAAAGAATTGAATTAATGTTACCAAGAGATATTTTACTTTTAGAAAATACGAGATTTTTAGATGTTCCCAATAAACTAGAAAGCAATTGTGATGCTCAAGTTTCTCAATTCTTTGCTTCTTTAGCAGATGTTTTCGTTATGGATGCTTTTGCTTCTGCGCATAGAGCTCATGCTTCTACGACTGGTATTACGAAATACATTCCAAGTTGTATTGGTTTTTCTGTAGAAAGAGAACTTGCGGCGATGGATAAATTTTTGAGTGAACCGAAACATCCGTTTACGGTAATTATGGGTGGTGCCAAAGTAGAAGATAAATTGGATTTAATTTCTTCTTTACTACCAAAATGCGACCATTTACTTTTAGCAGGAGGGCTTGCCAATAGTTTTTTAAAGGCTTTAAACTTTAATATTGGTTCTTCTCTTGCTACGGAAAGTAATAAAACAATTAATGCTTTAAAACAAATTATGTTGGATTATCGTGATAAATTAATGCTACCTTTAGATGCCATTGTAGGAAGTACGTATGATGAAGCTTATATTCATTATAAAAGGATTAATGAAGTAACGGATAATGAAGTCATCACGGATGTAGGTACAAAAACTTTAGAAAAGTATAAAAAGGCGATTGCTGAAAGTGAAACGATTTTCTTAAATGGAACAATGGGTATTTATGAAGATGTTCGTTATTCCAATGGAACCAAAGAACTATTTAATGCCCTTAAAAACTGCAAAGGGATTGTAGTTGTTGGTGGAGGGGATTCCGTAAGTGCTGTTAAGAATTTAGGTTTCGAAGATGCTTTTACGTACCTTTCAGTTGGTGGAGGAGCCACTTTAGAATATTTAACAAAAGGGCATTTAGTAGGAATTGATGCCATAACGGAGGAAGAAGAAATTGAAGTACTTGATGTGTAATTTAAAGTCCAATAAGACTTTAAAAGAAATATTGGAATATAAAAAGGATTTGAAAAACTTAAAAGTAAACCAAGTAGAACTTGTTTTATTTCCTTCTACTTTGTATTTAAGTTTCTTTTATGATGCTCCTTATAAGTTAGGAAGCCAAGAAATTTCTAAGTATGAAAGTGGTAGTATCACGGGAGAAGTTTTAGCAAGTCAATTGAAAAGTCTAAAAGTTCGTTATGTGCTACTAAATCATAGTGAAGCAAAAGAAACTCTTGAAGATGTTGTCTTAAAAATTAAAAATGCCACAAAAGAACACTTAAAAGTTGTTTTGTGTATTGGAGAAGAAAAACACCAAACAATGGAAGAAACGATTTTGGAATTGCACATGAAATTAAAAAATATTTTGGAACAACTTTCTTTAATAGAACAGCAAAATATTTTATTTGCTTATGAACCTTCATGGGCAATTAATAGTAAAACAACTTGTAAGCCAGATGTTTTAGATACTTTAATTAAAAAAATGAAAGAAGACATAAAAAAAGAATACAAACTAGATGCAACCATCCTTTATGGGGGAGGAATTACTACTAAAAACATAAAAGAACTGGCAAAACTTGACAATATTGATGGCTTTTTGCTCGGTAATTGTGCCAACAACCCTGAAAATATAAGTAAAATATGTGAAATTCTCTAATTTTCGACAAAGTTTTACAGCATTTGACATAACAAGACAAAACATTTCCTAGTATTTTGTCTTGTTATTTTTTATAATTAATTTGCGTGCAGTAAAAGAAGTGAAGAAAAGGAGATAAAATGAAAACAACAATTAACGTGCTTTTAATTGATGATACGGTATCAATTTTAGAAAAAGCCAAAGAGTATTTTAGTAGTCACGCAGTAATCAATGTAGTAAAAACTTGTTCATCAGGTAAAGAGGGTTTAGATTTTATTCTAAATCATGCAAATGAATTTGATTTTCTTCTAATGGACATTATTATGCCAGAAGTGGATGGAATTTGTATATTAGAAGAAATGCAAAAGAAAGGGATTAAGAAAAATACGATTATCTTATCTAGTTATGGTAAAGAAGAATCAATGCGTTTAGTTAATGCTTACCCAATTGATTATTTTATGTTAAAACCTATTGATATGAAAACATTAGAAAAAAGAATTTTAGATGTTTATAATGCTGATGTCGTTGTTTTAGAAGAAAAGGATAGTAAAATAGAACTTGCGATCAGTCGTGTGTTACATTCTTTAGGGATTCCTTCTCATATTCGTGGATATCAATACATTCGTGAAAGTATTTATATGATGTATGAAAATCCTGATATGATTGGTGGAGTTACAAAATGTATCTATCCGGAAGTTGCAATGCGTTTTGATACAACAGCAAGTCGTGTTGAAAGAGCTATTCGCCATGCAATTGAAGTGAGTTGGGCTAGAGGAGATTACGATTTAATGGATGAATTATTTGGTCATAGTGTAGATTTTGATAGAAGTAGACCTACTAATTCTGAGTTTATTGCAACGATTGCAGATAATTTAAGAGTGAATAAGGATTTAGTTCCTGCTTAAGATAACGAGAGATGTTATCTTTTTTAATTGAATAAAAATGGATAGTTTGATAAAATGAATTTAAGATAAGGAGAGATAAAAATGAAGAAATTAAGAAACACTCTCCCAACCATTGAAAGACCAATGGGGGGGGGGTATATTAAATAGAAAGAACCCAAAGGGACTTCAAAGGTTTAACAAAAATAAGAAACAAAAAAGAATTTTAATAGGAAGCATTATAGGAATCGTATTAATAGTAGGAGGTATAAGTCTATACCGAAGTTTTGCCATGTATAAAGAAGAAAAAACATTTGATGTCTTAAATGGAACAGTACCTGATTTTGTATATAAAGAAAAAATATTAAATGGAACAGATCCTGTACTCAAAAGTTCAACAGGTGCAAAACTAATACCTGTAACTATTGATGAAAATGATGGAACAGTAAGAAAAGCAGACATAAAAGATGAGTGGTATAGCTATGAAAAAAAAGAATGGGCAAATGCAGTCATCTTAGTAGATGATACAAAAGAATACAAAAATGATGAAGAAATACCTGAAGAAGAAATTGAAAGTTACTTTGTATGGATACCAAAATATAAATATAAAATCTTCGATATGGGAAATACATATACAACGGTAGAAAAAGAAGGGACAGAATTAGAAGATAAAGGTTCAACAACAGTTATTGACATAGAGTTTGGATTAACAGACACAACAGATGATGAAACTAAAAAAGAGTGTAAAACCCCAAACGCAAGTGGAGAGGATGGAACTTGTGATGTAAATAAATGGATGACGCATCCTGCGTTTACAGCGTTTGAAAACTCAAAAGGCTTTTGGGTGGGCAAATTTGAGACAGGATATAATCAAAGTAAAGAAGAAAATCCAAAAACAATTAGTGTTGATAATAGTTGGACTGAACCAAATGCTCAAAAAAATGAAAATGCACCGGCAAAAGTAATCATCAAACCAAATGTATATAGTTGGAGAGGAATTAATGTAGGGAACGCCTATAAAACAAGTTATGACTATCAAAGAGAATTAGATAGCCATTTAATGAAGAATACCGAATGGGGAGCAGTAGCTTATTTAACAAATTCTAAATACGGAAGATGTAATAATGAAATTTGTGAAGAAATAAGAATAAATAATAGCAGTAATTATGTGACAGGAGTAGCCGCTATAAATCTACCTGTAGGTGGTTTTGCTGTATATAACGACTATGGAACTGTAACCCTAGGAGAAGATGTAAATGAAAATGGAAATTTTAAAGGGGCCTATAATTATAAAAATAAACTAAGTAATATAGCAAGCACTACCGGAAATTATACAGGAATCTATGATATGAGCGGGGATTCTTGGGAATTTGTTATGGGAGCAGCAACTAGTGCTACTAGTGCAAAAGAGGTAAGTTTAGAAAATATGCAATTAGATTCATCAGGGTTAACTAAAGGTGATATAAAAGATCAAAAATATATCGATTTATATATAAATGGAGTGAATACTCAATATAATAGAAGAATACTTGGAGATGCCACAGGAGAAATGGGACCATTTGAACTAGCACAATATAGTAGGATATTAGGATCTTGGTATAACGATCAGAGTTCCTTGGTAACAAAAGATGCTTCACTTATCCGAGGGGGAAGTCATGCACAAGGTACGGAAGGTGGTATTTTTGAATTCGGAGGGGGTGCCATGGTGAGACAGGATTTTTCTTTCCGTATTGTCCTTACTCCCTAAAAAACTAATACTTAAAATTTTATAAAATCTAACAAAATAAAAAAATTGCATTGAAACCTAATATCACCTAATTTTTACGTAATTTCATAAAAGCCCAACAAAAAATTGACAAGTCCTAAATTTTGTAGTAAAATCCTTAAATGTTGTGCTTAAAATAAGAAAAGTGGTGATAGTATGGTAAAAACAAATAAACAAGGCTTAAGGCTTCGCTTTTATAAATATTTATTAGATTATATAGCAACAAAGAATATTAACAAAACAGCAATTGTGAGTGGAAAACATTGTCTTATAGTAGACCAAAAATATGAAAAATTAACAAGAATACTTTTAAATCGTTATGAAAAACTTGAAACATCCATGAATAAGAGCAATAAGAAAAACTATAGTAATTATTATAGATTAAAAAAATTAAAACATTTGGCTCTTTATGCAACTGCACCTTTTTTATCTTTATTCTTTAATATTGATGATTATAATCACGTTTTTGCCCAAACAAATGAAAGTGCTATAGAAAGTGAATATGAAGATTATCAAGAAGAAGAGATACCTGTAGAAATACCTGCAGAACAAGTTGAAGAAGAATCAGTAGAAGAAACAACTGAACCTGTGAATGAAGAAGACAGTGCTTTTATGCAAAACTTAAAAGAAGAAAGTCTATATGATACCTATTTAACAGAATATGCGGGTTATTATCATTTAGATGGTGCTAAAGTCATTCAATTTGCCAAAATGTTAACAAATAATTATAACGATTTTGCTTCTGCTATTAATAACGAAAATTATAATTTAGATAATGTTGAAGCTGAATGTATGCTATTTGTTTACTTACTAAATCGAGATGAACTTTCTGTTTCTTTAAAAGATTGGGGAATTACCAAAGAGTCATTACAAACAACAGAGGAAGCCGAAACTTATGTCTATGCTCATATCGATGATTTAAGATTACATAATGGATATACTTATAGTGAATATGTATCTAAAATTTGTGATTTATTTGGGGTAAATGATAAAAGTATGGTTCTAGCCGTATCTTATTCTGAAATGGATGTAGATGACCCATTTAATGCATCACGTACCAAAAATAATTTTTGTGGAATGATGAATAGTGATTTTGAACTTATGACTTTCCCAACTCCTGAAGCAGGAATTATTTCCATGTGTGGTAATTTTAAAAATAAATATAATGACTATTCGATTGAAAACGTTGAAGAATTAGCAGGTCATTATGTAAAAGGAGATAAAACAGTATCTAACGAAGAAACAGAAACTTGGCTTAGTAATGTAAGACCATTTTATGAGGAAATCTCTTCAAATTATACTGCTTATTTTCCTGAGGAAGAAGAAGTTTATACCTTAACTTTAACCAAATAGAAATTTGTGTTTTTCTTTCATTCAGTGTATAATTTAAACATATGGTGATGGTATGAAAAAGATATTAACAATTATTCTTGATGGTTTTGGGATGCGTGAAGAAAAACATGGAAATGCGATTCTAGAATCGGACCCTAAAAACTTTAAAAACTTATGGGAAAAGTATCCTCATAGTCTTTTGTGGGCATCAGAAGAACCTATTGGTCTTTTAAAAGGACAATTTGGAAATAGTGAAGTTGGTCATATGACGATTGGAGCTGGAAGAAAACTAGAACAAACCATTGACCGTATTCATCATTTTCTAGATAATGAGATTGCAGAAAATGAAGCGTACCAAGAAATGATTCGTAAGCACAAAGAGACGCAAAACGCCATTCATATGATAGGTTTATTTAGTGATGGGCTAGTGCATTCCGATATGCAACATTTTTTAAAACTGTATGAACATTTGGTACAAGATGGAGTGAAAAATATCTATTTTCATTTAATTACCGATGGTCGAGATACAAGTATGACAGCTGCATATTCCTATATTAAAGTTTTAGAAGATAAGATAAACGAATTAAAAGTTGGAAATATTGCAACCATTTGTGGAAGATACTACGCAATGGATCGTGATCAAAAGTTAGATAGAACGCAAATTTATTACGATTTAATTACGATGGGAAAAGGTTCTCCGGTTAAAAATATTGAAAGTGCCTTAAATACATGTTATCAACAAAATGTAACAGATGAGTTTTTACCACCTATTCTATGTAATGCGAGTGGTTTAATTCATAATAAAGATACAATCCTATGGATGAATTTTAGAACTGACCGTGCAAAACAAATACTTGAATGTTTTACCAATAAGGATTATAATAACTTTCCAGTTATAAGTTATAACGAATTAGGGGTCTATTCCTTTATACCGATTGATCCAAAAATTAAGACCATTTCTTTTTTAGAGGAACAAATTGTTGAAAATCCATTGGGTATTTATTTATCAAAGTTAGGTCTTACGCAAGCAAGAATTGCTGAAACAGAAAAATATGCTCATGTAACCTATTTCTTTGATGGCGAATACAATGGAACAGTGGAGAATTGTACAAAAGTGTTAGTTCCTTCCTTAAAAGTAAAAACTTATGACGAAGATCCAAGAATGAGTGCTGTTGAAGTTACAAAAAAAGCCATTGCTTGTATGGAAAGAGATCTTGATTTTATCTTAGTGAATTTTGCCAATCCGGATATGGTTGGCCATACAGGAAATTTTGATGCTACTGTAAAAGCGATTATGACCGTTGATATCTGTCTTGGAAAATTGATTGAAGAAGCCGAAAATAATTTCTATAAAGTGATTGTTACGGCGGATCATGGAAACGCAGATATGATGTTAGATGCTGAGAATCACAAAGTAACAACGCATACGCTTTCTAAAGTACCTTTTCTAATTACAGATGAAAGTGTTACGTTAAAAGAGGAAGGCGATTTAACGAATATTGCACCAACCATACTCGATTATATGGATATAGCAAGACCAAAGGAAATGAAGGAAACGGAAAGTTTATTAAAATAAAGTAAAGGGGGATTTTTAATGAAGAAGGGAATTTATCTATTACTTGTAAGCTTTATGTTTGTGCTGTTACCAAAGCTTGTGTATGCAGGAGATATATATTTTAATAATCCTGTTAAAAAAACAAATAATGTTTTTACCTTTACGGTAACGGTGAATGATTTAAACTTAAACTATGTAACAGGAGATTTAAAAACACCGAATGCTACGATTACAAATGTTACAATGTCGAATGGTTGGATAAATAAAACAGGGAATAGTAATCATTTTTACTTTTATCATGATGGAAAAAGTAGTGGAAACTATACCATTGCTACTTTTGAAGTTACTATAACGGATAATAGCAAGTATGAAGTAGAAAATTTAAAATATGGTCTTAATACTTGTACAACGGATATTTACCAAAATTATTTTGGAGAAGATGGTACTCTTGTATCAAAAGAAGTATACGATAAAACTTGTGGTATTAGTAAAGATGCAACTTTAAAAAGTTTGTCTATCAGTAGTGGAACGTTATCTCCAAAGTTTGATTCAAGTTTAGAAATTTATAGTGCTACTGTTGAAAATAATGTTTCTTCTATTACTTTTAATGCAACACCAAATCATAGCAAAGCAAATATAGTGAGTGGAGCAACTTGTGCTTTAAAAGAAGGATTAAATACGTGCAAAATTGTTGTAAAAGCAGAAGCTGGTAATACAAAAACCTATACCGTTACGGTAACACGTAAAAATAAACAAAATCAAAATCCAATGTTATCTAGTGATGCGACCTTCTATAATTTTGTTGTCCATGGTGGAACGTTAACAACTACTTTTCAACCAAATGTGAAAGAGTATACCATCCATGTGGATAAAAATGCAGGTAGTGTGTATTTTACTTTTACAATGAATAGTAACCATACAACTTATACAAGTGGAAAATGTAGTGCATCTACTGAAGTATGTCGCTTAACGGTTACTGCAGAAGATAGCGTAAGTAAAATCACGTATACGTTTCATTTAGTAAATCCAAATGCTACTAGTCCTACTACCGGTTCTAACAATCAAAGTTCTAGTGAAGTAAGTGTGAATGCAAATACTTCTTCTAGTAGTAGTCATACTAGTACTAGTAACAGTTCAAATACCAATAAAGGAAATGCATCTACAGAAGAAAAGAAAGAGGAAACAATTCCAATGGAAACTTTTACGATTGAAGAAGAAGGAACATTGGAAGAAAACAATGTAGTAGAAACTAACGAAGAAACGATAGAAGTACAAGAAGAAAGTGAAGAAGAAAAAGCAAAAATTCCTTTTTTAAAACATATTAGCAAAAATAATTTAATTCAAATTGGAATTGTACTATGTTTATTTATTGGAATCGGAATTTGTAGTTATTTCGTTATTAAATCCCATCGAAAGAAGAATAAGCAAATTTTTAAGAAATAATGCATCAGTGTTAAGGAGTGAAAAATAAAAAACACTCCTTTTAAAGTGAAAAAAAGAAAAAAAGAAAAAAATAAAAAAATTT